>JAIOHO010000684.1 GCA_019912905.1 Anaerolineae bacterium | reverse complement strand
CGTCCCGCTGGCAGTGCTGGCCGCGCTGGGGGTGGGGGCGCTGGCCCGGCGCATTCCCCGGCGTGCAGGGGTCATGCTGCTGCTGGCGGCGACTCTGCCAACCAGCCTGATTTTGCTGCTGGGGAGTTACGTCACCGCCCTGGCCGGATCACCGCAGACGGTGTATCCCAGTGAGGAGATTGCGACCTTCAACTGGCTGAATCGGCATTCTGAGCCGGGGGAGGTGGTCCTGGGCAGTTTCCCGACCGGCAACCGCATCCCGGCGTATACTAACTTGCGGGTATATGTAGGGCATGGGCCGGAGACGCTGGATGCGATCGCTAAGACCGCCCTGGTGGGACGCTTCTTCGCGGGCGAGATGACCGCCGACGAACATGCCGCCCTCTATACGAGCATGCGCATCCGCTATATCTTCTACGGGCCGGACGAGCGCCAGTTGGCTGGTGGCGCAGAACCGAACTGGCAGGAGGGCCTGACGCGCCTAAATCAGGCGGGTGATTACGAAATCTATGCCGTCAGAAGCGGCTAGCTTTTCGCCACCAGGCTGCCGAACGGCGGGCTAGCTGCTGCTCAGATCAGCGAAGATCATGCGCCCGGTCGGTTTGTTGATCAGGCGGGTGACGGTCACATTGACGGTGCGATCCATGTGATTCTTGCCGCCAGCGATGACCACCATCGTGCCATCTTCCAGATAACCCACGCCCTGGTCCGCGTCTTTGCCCTCCTGAATGATATGGATCGGGAAGGTTTCGCCGGGGATATAGACCGAGCGAACGGCGTTCGCCAGCACATTGATATTGAGCACGATGACGTTCTGGGCTTCGGCCACACGGTTCAGGTTATAGTCGTTGGTGATGATCGGCGATTCCATCTGAATCGCCAGCATCACCAGCTTATCATCGACTTCGCTGACGCCCTCAAAATCATCATCGACGATGCGCAGCGGAACATCCTCATTGCGCTGAAGTTCATTCAACTTCGCCAGCCCACGCCGCCCGCGCGCGCGCCGCAGCGGATCGGATGAATCGGCGACCTGATGCAATTCCGACAGCACGAAGCGGGGGACCACCAGCGCGCCGCCCAGAAAACCAGTCTCGGCGATTTCGACCACGCGCCCGTCGATCAACACGCTGGTATCGAGCAGCAGGTCCCGGTCGCCGCCCATCGCCAGACTGCGCCGCGATGCTTTTGCTCCCCATTGGTCGCGCAGGAAGGTCCAGATTTCGCGCGAGCGGATCGAAAAAATGGTCAGCCCCAGGTAAGCCGCCGCGACGATGAATGCGGTTGGCAGCAGATGGCCCCCCGGTCCCTCAAGCAGTGACAGCGGGTAGGCCATCAGCAGGCCGATGACCAGACCCAGCAGCAAACCAGCCAGGGCCATAAACAGCACGTCAATCGACATTTCGTTAATGGTTTTGCGGGCGAAGCGGATAGGGCGGATCGTGATCCAGGGGGTGATAATCAGCCCAAAAAGGATGCCCACCAGGGAGAAGATAAAGGCCGTCGCCGTGTCAGGCAGCGCGAAGGACACCGCTGCATCCACACCCAGCCGTGCGCCCACCAGCGCAAAAATGAGCATTCCGATGATACGAAAGATAAATTCGGATGATAACATGCCACCTAGCTCCGATATGCGCCGCCTGCCTGAATAAGAGGGTCGGCCAGGGGCACATGAGGACAAGAACTTAAAGACACAACTATTAAGACGATCATCTCGATCTTAAGGGTAACATGCCTGATAATCCGCGTCAACGGACGGTGAGACCAGCAAAATGTTAATTAAACCTCATGGGATTCTTGAGGATGCGCGTTTGAGGTTGTTCAGACAGGTGTTATAATTGCAACCTTTCCACAAAAGTAACCGATTTCTATTTTTATAGTCTGGAAAGGTTGCAGCAAGTTTTAAGTTGCATTTTAGTCTTGTTGAGTAATATTTTGCTTATTAAACTCATGCCCGATCACGAGCGTCTTATAAGAGAAAAACCTATGAAGAAACGACTGCATCATGCGGCCAGCCTGTTTGGGTTGCTTTTAACGGTGTTTGGCCCCGTAATGGCTGTGCGGGCAAATCCGCTGCTTCAGGGTGGAAACTGCGTGCTGAATGGAAGCGCCTATCGAGATTTTAATGCCGATGGCGAACGAACCAGCGCGCAGGAGGTGGGCGTAGCAGACATCCTCGTAACGGCCTATGATGCCAGTGGGAATGCGATCGATTCAGCCACGACGGATGACACCGGAGCCTACTCATTAACGGCTCTGCCTGCTGCTGAAGAAGTGCGCCTGGAATTTACCAGCCTGCCGTCCTACCTGTACTACGGCCCGGCTGGTGCTGGTTCCTCGACAAGTGTCGCCTTTGTCACCTGCGGCACCAATCAGGGAACCATCGATATCGGCGTGGCAAACCCCGGTCAATATTGTGACCTGACCCCTGATATTGTGACGACATGTTTTACTATCGGCGATCAGGCTGGCAACAACGAACCGGTTCTGGTTTCGGTGCCTTACACAGCGGGCAGCACCGATTTGACCTCCCAACCGGTAGGCGGTCGATTTGATGGCAGCAACACGTATCTGGCTACCGCGGATGATATTGGTTCAAACTGGGGCATCGCCTATCGCCGCCAGTCGAATCTCCTGTATACGGCTGCCTATCTCAAACGCCATGCCGGGTTTGGCCCGGATGGTCCAGGTGCCATCTACGCGGTTAATCCAGGCGGCGGTGCAAGCCTCCTGACTACGCTGCCAGCAGCGGCCAACGGGGAGGCCCTGCATACGGATGGCACCCCCTACGCCGATCGCCCGACCTTCAACCCCTGGCTGATCGACAGCGAAGCCTACAATCTGGTGGGCAAACGCTCTCTGGGCGGCATGACCATATCCGATGATGACAATACGCTGTATGTGGTCAACCTGTTTGATCGCAGCCTGTACGCCATCCCGGTCGATGATCCCGGCAGCGCAACCAGCTTTGCCATTCCGACTTCGCTGCCCAACTGCCCGTCGGCCAATGACGCGCGACCTTTTGCGGTGGAGTTTCAGGACGGATTGGCGTATGTGGGGATCACCTGTTCTGCGGAGTCGTCTCAGAGCCAGAGTGATTTACGGGGTTATGTCTATACATTTGACCCCACCAGCAGCGCGTTTAGCCTTGTGTTTGATTTTCCATTGAATTATGGCCGCGGCTGCGTGAATGGCGCCGACGATCCCACCTGCAATACCGTCCAGCCTGCGGAATGGCTGCCCTGGATTGCGGAGACCAATCCACCAACCTGGCCGCTGGATTTCTCAACACCGGATACCGTGACATACCCGCAGCCTATGTTTTCGAGTATCGACTTTGATAACAATGGGGATCTGCTCATCGGCCTGCGGGATCGCTGGGGCGATATGGGCGGCAACTACGCGTTGAGCGTCGTTGCGGGAGATACCGAGCTTTACGGGGTCATTACGGCGGGTGATATTCTCCGTGCCTGTCTCACCAGCCCTGGAAACTGGAGCCTTGAAGGAAACGGTTCGTGTGGCAGTGTGACGACTGGCGGTTCTGGCAATACCGGCCAGGGTCCGGGTTCACCGGGTGGTGAATACTATTATCAGGATAATCTGATCGATTTTCACGATGAACTGAGCCTGGGAAGTTTGCTGCAAGTTTCAGGGCAAACCGATATGGTTGCGACCGTCTTCGACCCCATTCCCATTAGCTCGCAGTTGTTTGACGGTGGTTTTCGCTGGATGGACAATCAATCTGGTCAGACTGCTCGTGCTTATCGCATTTACGACGGCGCTCAGGGTTCGCCCACTTTGTTCGGCAAAGCCAACGGTTTAGGCGGCATCGCCGCGCTGTGCCCACCTGCGCCCATTGAAATTGGCAATCGCGTGTGGTTCGATGTGGACGGCGATGGGGTGCAGGATGCCGACGAACCTGCGGTCACGGGCGTCACCGTGAGCCTGTATGACGCGGGCGGCGGTTTTATCGGGCAGGTGGTCACTAACAGCCAGGGTGAATATCTCTTCAGCAGCCAGAGCTTTGCGCTGGAACCCGGCACCAATTACGTCCTGCGCATGGATAACCCGGCGGACTTTGCGGCCAATGGACCGCTCGACGGCTGGTTCCTGACGGCCAACAATACTGATGAATCTCAGCGCGATTCCGATGCGGTGCTGACTGGCGGTATTCCCCAGATCAGCCTGGCAACCGGTGGCTTTGGCGACAACGACCACACCTTCGATTTCGGTTTCACGCAGGCAGCACCGGAAGCGGCGCTCCAACTGGTGAAATCGGTCGATAATCCCCAGGCTCAGGCGGGCGATACGGTGGTCTATACCTATGTCGTCACCAATATCGGGCAGACGGAGATAGTCATCGATGAACTGATCGACGATCAACTGGGTCCAATCACCGTTTCACCCACGACGCTCCAGCCTGGCGATTCCGCAACCGGAACCTCACAGCCCGTCACGCTCCAGGCGGACGCGCTGCCGCTCACCAATATCGCGGTGGTCAACGGGCGGCGGACCGATACCAATGAACCGCTCACCGATACCGATACTGTGACCGTCGGCGAGAGTACCTCGGGCGGCGGTACGGGTGGTAGTACGGACGGCAGCACGACGAACGTGAGCACCGGCAGCCCGTCGTTCCGCAAGAGCGTGAATCCACCGTTCGCCCAGGTTGGGGATACCGTCACATGGACGATCACGGTTTCCAACACCACCGACGCGGCCATCAGCAATGTTTCTGTGACGGATACGATGCCCAACGGCCTGGAGATTTTGTCGGTTTCTTCGTCGTCAGGGAATGTGTCCTACAGCGGACAGACCGTGACGTTTACGATGGATTCGCTCGCGCCCGGCCATTCGGTAACCATTTCTATTGTGACGCGCGTGGTTAGCTCGGACGCGTTCATCCTGGACAACCAGGCGTTCTTTGCCAATCTGAATCAGACGGCCAGTGCCCGGTTGGTGCTCGCCAGCGAACTGGTGCGCACGGGCGAGGTCCCCTGGTGGCGCACGCCGCTGATCGCCCTGACCCTGGTGCTGGTGGCAGGCGCAGGTTATGAAGTTGTGCGCAGGCGGACAGCGGCCTGATCTGGCAGCGAGGCGGGCGCGACGCCTTCCTTAGTTCCATAAACCTGTCGATTCTTGATGAGAGCGGGAGCAATCTCGCTCTCTTTCATTTTTCTTGCGGCCAAAGCTGCCCTATTAAAGATCGGCTATACTCGTGGTATGGCGAAAGCCCGTGAATCACGCCCCCGCCGCCTGATCGCCATTCCTGTGTTCATGAATATCGATAAGGAGCGAGCCATGAGTGCCAGAGCCATGTGGAAGATGCTGCACCTGCTGTACACCTTGAAGCCCGGGGTGACCAGTCTGAGCACTCAGGAACTGGCTGCTGCGGGCATTGACTGTGGCCCGGATACGCTCACACCACTGGAGCAAACCGGGGCGGTCGTCAACCAGGGTGGAAATTATTCTCTCACGCCGCCTGCCCTGGGAATTCTGCAAACCTGCGTCGTCTCTAATCGGCGCTGGCCCGGCAGCGATATGTGGGTGGATTATCCCGAAGTGTTCGTCGTCATGCCCTTCAGCCAACCGTGGTCGGACACGGTTTACCAGACGATGCTCAAGCCCGCCATCGAGGGGGCCGAATTTGCCTGTGTGCGCGGCGATACGCCGGTGCGGGTTGGGGACCTGACACAGACGATCTGGAATGCGCTGATGCGCGCCGGATTGATCGTCGCGGATGTTTCGGCAGCCAACATGAACGTCTTTTATGAGATCGGGCTGGCGCACGCGCTGGGTAAGGATGTGTTTATTCTGAAGCAGAAAGCCGCGCAGATTCCGGCAGATTTCGGCGGCGTGCATTATTACGAATACGACCTGAATGACCTGGATGCCGGACGCGAAGCCCTGCGGACTGAGATTAAAAAATGGGGCGAGGAGAACGCCGTGAAGGGCGTGAAGTCTATCCGCGACCGTTAGTACAGTTTCCAGCCAGATTCGAGCGCAGAATGGCCGGTGTCTCGTAAAGTCCGCTGTGAATGCATCCGGTCTGTTCAAACACAAACGCCAGCGTGAGGGCTGGCGTCTGCGAACGAACGATGGGTGAAGGATTGGGGTTAGTGCGCGGTGTCCGGGAACAAGGCCCAGCGCGCCTGCTCGAAGCCGATGTTCAGCAGCTGGCGAATGGAGGCGATATTGGTCATCGACTTCATGAAGGTCATGACCGGGCCGGGCCGGAACATCCACTCGCGGGTGGCCCGCTGCGCTTCTTTTTGCAGGTCTTCGGCGCTCAGGTTGCCGTATTGCAGCACCGTCGATTTGTCCATATCGACCTGCTCCCATTTGGTCCCCGGTTTGAACCAGCCGTTTTCCATCACCTGGAAGAAGAACGGGGTCCCCGGGTAGGGCGCGGCGATGTGGAAGATCGCCAGATCCAGCGGGAGTTCCTTGCTGAAGTCGATGGTCTCCTGAATGGATTCGCGTGTTTCACCCGGCAGTCCCACGATAAAGTAACCGAAGTTGCGGATGCCCTGCTGTTTGGCCCAGGTCAGGCTGCGGCGCGCACGCTCGGCAGTCGTACCCTTACGCGCGTTTTTGAGGATTTCCTCATTGGCGCTTTCGATGCCCCAGGAAATCGTGTCGCAGCCCGCTTTCGCCATCTTTTGCAGCAGCTCTTCATCGACGTAATCGACGCGGCTGTTGCAGGTGAAGCCCATTTTCAGGCCTGAGTTGATCATCTCGTCGCAGATGCCCATGACCTGATCGCGGTTGATGGTGAACAGGTCGGCATACATGTGGATGTAGCGGACCCCCAGGTCATGCAGCATCTTGATTTCAGCCATGATGTTTTCCGGGCTGCGCAGGCGCAGGGCGTGCTGGTAGCTGACGTGCTTGATGCAGTAGATGCAGCCTGCCGAGCAGCCACGGCTGGTCACGATGAACTGGTAGGAGCCTTTCAGCACCGGCGTGCGGTACTTGTCGAGCGGCAGCAGGTGATGCATCGGCAGCGGCAGATCATCCAGGTTGGGGATGAACGGACGATCCGGGTTGCGGATAATCTCGCCTTTGGAGCGCCACACCAGCCCTTTGACGTGGGTCATATCGTAC
>JAIOHO010000683.1 GCA_019912905.1 Anaerolineae bacterium | reverse complement strand
ATTTTGTCCGCCAGCGCGATTAACTCTTCATCCCGCAGCCCGGCCTCGGTTCCGGGGACCAGCGGCACGCCGTGTTTGGTGACGGTCATACGGGCGGCGTGTTTATCGCCCATGGTGGCAATCGCGTCCGGCGGCGGGCCGATCCACACCAGTCCGGCGTCGATGACCTGCTGGGCGAACTCGGCATTTTCGGCCAGGAAACCATAGCCCGGATGGATGGCGTCGGCACCGGTCTGGCGGGCGGCGTCGATGAGCTTGTCCATGCGCAGGTAACTTTCGCCGGGCGGCGGCGGGCCGATGTTCACCGCTTCCTCGGCATGGCGCACATGCAGGGCGGTGCGGTCCGCGTCGGAATACACGGCGACCGTCGGAATGCCCAGGTCGCGGCAGGCGCGAATGATGCGCACGGCAATTTCGCCCCGGTTGGCGATCAGGACTTTGTTGATATTGTGCTGCTCAGGCATACCACATTACCTTTGCCGCTGGAAGCTGAAAGCATCCAGCTAGTCTGTTCTGGAAGCCCACTTCAGTGGGCTATAAAAAGTCATGCTTGATGTTCCAGCCTGCTTGAGCAGGCTTCAGGCTTTTGAATAGCCGTAGGCTTTCAGCCTGGCGTTTTACTCAGCACTCAGTACCTTGCACTCAGCACTTTATCCCAAGGGCATATTGCCATGTTTCTTCGGCGGATTTTCGTCGCGCTTGTTCTGGAAGACTTCCAGGGCGTTGATCAGGCGCGGGCGTGTGTCGCGCGGCTCGATGATGTCATCCACGAATCCGCGCGCAGCAGCCACATACGGGCTGGCGAATTTCTCGCGGTATTCCGCGGCCAACTGCTTTTTGAGCGCCACCGGATCTTCGGCTTCGCGCAGTTCCCGCCGGTAGATAATCTCGACCGCGCCTTCCGGCCCCATCACGGCGATTTCCGCCGTCGGCCAGGCCAGGTTCAGGTCGCCGCGAATGTGCTTGCTGCTCATGACGCAGTAGGCCCCACCGTAGGATTTACGCGTCGTCACCGTCAGCTTGGGCACGGTCGCTTCGCAGTAGGCATACAGCAGTTTCGCGCCGGAGGTGATGATGCCGTGATGCTCCTGATCGGTGCCGGGCAGGTAACCGGGGACATCGACGAAGGTGATGATCGGGATATTGAACGAATCGCAGGTGCGCACGAAACGCGCCGCCTTGTTGCTGGCGTCAATATCCAGCACCCCGGCCAGCACCATCGGCTGATTGGCGACGATGCCGACGCTGTGACCGCCCAACCGGGCATAACCACAGATGATGTTGGCGGCGTATTCCTCGTGAATCTCGAAGAAGATGCTGTCATCGACGATCTTGTGAATGACATCCTTCATGTCATAAGGCCGGTTGGCATCCTGCGGGACGAGGGCATCGAGGTCGGTCTCGGCGCGCAGCGGGTCATCGGTCGATGGCACAAAGGGCGCATCTTCCATGTTGTTCTGGGGCAGGTAACCGAGCAGTTCGCGCACCATCATCAGGGCCTGGGTCTCATCGTCGGCGACCATGTGGGCCACGCCGCTGCGCGAGGCATGCACGGTCGCGCCGCCCAGTTCCTCGAAGGTGACTTCTTCGTTGAGCACCTGTTTGACCACATCCGGCCCGGTGATGAACATGTAGCTGGTGTCGCGCACCATCAGGATGTAATCGGTCAGCGCCGGGCTGTAGACCGAGCCGCCTGCGCATGGCCCCATAATCACGCTGATCTGCGGAATCACGCCGCTCGCCATCGTGTTGCGCAGGAAGATTTCGGCGTAGCCCGCCAGACTTTCGACGCCTTCCTGGATGCGCGCGCCGCCGCTGTCGTTCAGGCCGATGACCGGCGCGCCGACCTTCATCGCCATGTCCATGACTTTACAGATCTTCTCGGCGTGGGCCTCGCTGACCGTGCCGCCGATGACCGTAAAGTCCTGCGAATAGACATACACCAGCCGCCCGTCGATGGTCCCCCAGCCGGTCACGACGCTGTCGCCAGGATGCCGCCGTTTTTCCAGGCCGAAGTTGGTGCTGCGATGTTCGACGAAGGCGTCCATCTCGCGGAAGCTGCCCGCATCCAGCAGCACTTCCAGCCGTTCACGGGCGGTTTGCCGGCCAGCTTCGTGCTGGCGGCGGATGCGTTCCTCCCCGCCACCGGATTGACTCAGGGCGCGCTTCTGGCGCAGCAGTTCGATTTTCGAAACCTGTTGTTGATCGATTTGATCTACCGTCATAGAACTCTCCATCTATTCAGCGGCGCAGCAGCGCGACCGCCGGGAAGACCAGCAGGCACAGAGACACAACTGCCAGCAGCGGCAGTCGGTGGTGGTCATAATCCGCCTGGACAAACAGCAGCAGGCGCAGGGTGCTGTACAGAAGAAAGGCGCTCACGACCAGCACCCCGGGCCGCGCGCCCCGCTTGCGTAAAAGATTAACGGTGATGGCGGCGAAAAGCAACGCCCAGCCGATGCCCGCGCCAAATTCCAGCAGGGGACTCAGGCGAGTAGCCGCAGTCATGACCGGCGGCGGATTCAGCGCGCGCCACACGGCACCGGCCTGCATCAGGGCCAGCAGTGTCGTCAGGCTGATCAGCCACCAGCGGCGGCGCGCGGTGGGTTGCGTGGACTGGGTCATACTGCCCATTATAACGTCAATTACGGCGTGATGCCGAAGCGATTGAGGAGTTCTACAATGGCATTATTGTAAGCCAGCGCGCTTTCTTCCAGCACGCGGATGGTATGGGTGTTTTGCAGGGCCGCATTGACGGCAGCCGTCAGGGTCCATGCGCCGGGCTGGTAGCGAAAGCCGTTATGCCAGATGGGGATCAGCGTGCAGTCATGTTGCAGCGCCCAGGCGATTTCCTGCAAGGTCACGGTCGAATGCAGCGTGGTCGGGCCAAGCAGCAGGATGAAGTAGTCGCTGCTGCGGATGCGCTGCTCCAGGTGCTGCTGCCATTGTTCCCCCGGCTCGATTGCCAGGTCGAGGAACGGCTCCAGGCCCTCGGCTTTCAGGCGCGCCAGTACCAGCAGGGCAAAGGCGCTGCTCTCGCTGCGTTTGTAGGAGATAAAGATCTTCGCCGGTTCGACTTCGTCAATGAGATCGAAGGCGGCCCGTGTGATGGTAAAGATGGTGCGGAAGCGGTCGAAGTTCTCCACCTTCAGGTAATCGTTGGTGGACAGCAGAGTCAGGCTGGGGAGACTGGAAGCCGCTTTGTTTTGCCAGCGCTGGGCAACGTAACGCGCCATCGCCTCATTCTCAGGATGGAACGCCGAACCGATTCCGCTTTCCTGATTGTCGTCACGGCGCGTCACAAAGGACGTCCCCCACAGACCTTCGGCGGCACCCTCGGCCAGCTCCTTCGCCAGCGTGCGCACCTGGGCAATGCGGCTGTTCGGCAGGGGCCGCTGCGTCACTCGGTCGAGAAATTCATCAAGCGTCATGGGGTGATTCCAAACTTGTTGAGGAGTTCGACCATCGCAGTATTGTAC
>JAIOHO010000682.1 GCA_019912905.1 Anaerolineae bacterium | reverse complement strand
CCCCTGTGGGTGGATCTCCTTCAGACCGCACTACATCGCCCGGAAGGGTATTCCCGTTCCCCGCTGTAAAAATCGTGCGGCGAAGCTGGCCGCCTTCACGAACCGTGGGCCTCACGGGTTCGGCACGCGCGGGAGTCGCTGGTTCGCTGACCTGCACTGCTGCCGGGGCACTAGATACTTGCGGGACCTGTTGTTCAAGCCCCTTGGCGACCTCTTTCGCCGCCCGGCGAATGCCTTTGGCGACATCCACCCAGGCTTTATCGCGGTTCGACCACAAGGTCACCGCTTTGCCATCCTTCGGAAGGGCCTGGAGTTTGCTGAACAGCGTGCTGGTCCAATCGACAGGGCGGACGATGACCGGAACAACCAGCGCCTCCCCTGCGACGTGCCGGCGCATGGCTGTTTCGACTTCGATTCCCCAGCAATAATCCGAAGCAATGAAATCCGGGCTGACCAGCAGCAGGATAATATCCGCAATATCGAGATGTTCGTCGATCTCCCCAGCCCATTCCTCACCCGCAGTAATTTGCCGGTCATGCCACGCAGAGATAATCGACTGGCGTTCCAGAATTTTGAGGTGCGTTGCCAGTTGATCGCGGTAGCGCTCATCCTTGTGGGAGTAGGAATAAAACAGGGAGAGTGTCTTTGGGTCCGTCGTCTGATCCGTCATGCCATAAACCTGAGGCTTCAAATATATTATGTAATTCGAACGAGTGGACCTTCATGGTACTCTGCCGCGTGTAATCGCGCAAGCAGGACCTGAACAGCGTATGAGATCAATCGACATCCGATCGGGAGCGTGTTATCGTTGAGGCGTTCGGTACATGGATGAGGAAATTCCGATGGTCAAACGCCTGCTGCTGTTTGGACTCCTGCTGATCAGCTTCGCCCAAGTTCAGGCACAGGAGATGCTTCAATTGGGGCAGCTTGCCAGCGTGACCGTCGATGCCAACACGGAGGCCCCCAGCCTGACCTTCAGCGCCGCCGCCGGACAGCGCCTGTATTTTCAACTGGTCAGCGTCACCGGGGACTTCTTCCCGATTCTGACCCTGTACACCGCCGATAACGAAATCCTCCAGTACGTCGGCAACCCAGCGCGCAGCACCACCCTGGACGCCATCGCCGTGATCCCGCTGGATGGCACTTACCGCCTGGAATTGTGGAGTACGGATAACGTTTCCGGCCAGGTCATCCTGCAAATGGAAGACCTCGCGTTAGGGGTCAGTGCCCCAACCCGCGCAGCGCCGACCGCTCCAGCCATCCCCACCCCCGGCGGTCCGATCGCCACGGTGCCGCTCCCGCAAGCCAGCACCTGCACGGCTGAACCCAACAGCAGCCTGCCGGTCAACGTGCGCGAGGGGCCGTCGGTCGTTTTCCGCCCCTTCGCGCCGCTGTCGCCCGGCGAGTCCCTGCCCGTGACCGGACGCGATCAGCCCGGCGACTGGTATCGGGTGACGGTCAACGGAACCAGCGGTTGGGTCGGGGCCAGTGTCACCCGCCTGAGCGGGGACTGTGCCAATCTGGAAGTCATCGCGGTGCGCATCCCGACCCGCACGCCGACGCCGACGAACACGCCGACCGCGACGCCTACCTACACCCCGACGAATACGCCCACCCGCACGGTCACACCGACGCCCACGCCGTAAGCGCACAGCGAATCCAGACACGGTTCAGGGGCATCCTCACCGATGCCCCTCCGAATTCCCCATTTTCTATTGCACACTCGATGACCTTTTGTATAATCCTCACTATGAATCCCCATTAGGTTTTGGCAGGCAGCTCGTGGCGGAAAAAGAACGCGAACAGCAACCCGTCCCTTCGACGTTGTACACTGAAGAATATTTTCGGACGGCGTGTGAAGGGTACGATGAATTTAACAGCAGCGAAGGTGAGCAGCTTTCGCGGCGGCTGACGGCAGCCTTCGAACTGGCGGAGGTGACCCCTGGTATGATCGTACTGGACGTAGGCTGTGGGCGCGGCGAGATTCTGCGACACTGCGCGCAGTTGGGGGCCGATGCCTACGGGATCGACTACGCGGCGGTCGCCGTGAGTATGTCGCGCAAGGTGATCCAGCCGCTGGCGGGCATCACCCCGGGCCAGACCGCCGTTGCTCAGGCCGATGCCAAGACGCTGCCCTTCCCGACCGGCCACTTCGACCGCGTGCTGATGTTCGACGTGGTCGAGCATCTCCACCCCTGGGAACTGCACGCAGCCATGCTCGAAGTCCACCGTGTCCTCAAGCCGGAAGGCCGCTTCATTATCCACACCGCGCCGAATGTCTGGTACGACCGCTATGCCTATCCGCTGGTGCGGCTGGTGCGCACGCTGATGGGTCAGGGCAAGCAGTATCCTAAAGACCCGCGCCAGTTCCTGGTCGATGTCAACGAGCACGTCCACGTCAACGAACAGTCGATGGTCAGCATGAACCGTGCCCTGCAAAAGGCCGGGTTCAAGGGTAAGGTGTGGCTCGACAGCCCGCCGCAGAGCCGCCGCGAATCGACGGTGCTGGCCGCCCTGCGCAAAGTCGCCTTCGATCTGCCTCCGTTCCGCTGGTTCTTCGAGCGGGAAGTCTTCGCCGTCGCCGCCAAAGCCTCGAAAGCGTAAAAGCCGCCCCACAGCGCGCAGAATCTCCCCACGCTATAATGCAGGGGGACACATCAACCGTTCAGGATTGCAGGTCATGCAAATGGAGCGCGTATGGGCAGGCTGCTGGTCTTCCTCGGGGTGCTGGGCATCGTAGTGGGGATTGTGGGCAGTGTCGGGGCGTTTGCCATGCCCTTCCTCGATCCGCTGAATGGGCTGTTTAACCCGGCGGCGGGCGCGCTGGAGGCGGTCCAGGAAGGCCCCGATGCCGCGAAGTTGTGTAACCCCGGCGAAACCATCGTCACCGAAGGCGGCCAATCCGAACGCGGGCCGACGGGCGACTGGCGGCATCCGGTCAACATCTTCTGCGTGGATGCGCAAGGCAACCGCCGCGAAGTCACCGGCGCGTTCGCCACCGATCTCATCGGGCAGGCCTTTACGGGGATTCCCGGCTTCCTCGGCGGTATCGGCCTGAGTTTCTGCTTTATGTCGCTGATCGGTCTGGGCGTGGTCATGGTGCTGATCGGTGCGATCATCGGGCGGCGCAAACAGCAGGCTCTGGTCGCGGCGGGTGGGATGCCAGGGGCGCAGGTCTACACGGTTCAGCCCGGCGCATCAGCCTTCACCCGCAGCACAGCGCCTCCCAAACCTGCCGCCAGCGATCTGACCGGCAAACTGCGCGAGTTGGAAGCGGCCCGGTCACAGAGGCTGGTGTCTGAGGATGAATATCAGCGCCTGCGCCAGCAGCTTCTCGACCGGATGTCGTGACGAAAGGATAAACAGTGGAAGGGATCAGTCCGCAAGAGGCTATTGACCCTTTATGGATCGAGAAATATGAAAAACAACGCGATAAAATTTGGCACCAGTTGGTTGACTACAATAGTAGTTTGTTTCTACTTCAGCGGATCGAGTCTTTTCCTTTCGAGTTACTCTTACCAGATCCTGATGATCGAATTTTCTGGAATCTGACAAAGATAGCCCTTTGGGAAAGATGCATAATGATCGCCTGGCGGGTCGGAGTAGATGACGGCAACAACACGCTTACCCTAAAGAGTCTCAAAAACAGCATCGACAAGAACTTGCAGGATGAAAAAACTCGCAAACAATACCGGAAAAACCTTAAGCAAGGAGATTTCAGCAACAGAATAAGGGATTTTTCAGAAAAGGTCAGGCATGTACGAAATAAGTATCTTGCTCATATTGATCGAGAAGCGAATACCAATCCAGATCCACAAGATGTGATAGATTTTTCACTTAGTTCTCAGGATCTCCAAATTACTTTAGAAATTATGCGAGATCTGTTTGATGTTATTTGCTTTAACATACAACATTCTTTATGGATATGGGCATATCTGGGCCACGAAAAACATAAAACTGATATAGATGAGTTATTAGATAATGTCGCAAGAAATAGCCCAGTGTTTAAAACTCTCGAAAACGAGCCTGACGTTTTCTACGAATTTGAGCTTGCTGGCTACACGGACAAAGACATTGAAACCCTGAATCAATTTCGTCGTAAGTTTCAAATGCCGGAAATACACAGGCCGCCGGCTCCCTAGATATAGGCAGAAGATCAAACATGGTACGCATTGGATTTGACGTGATCGGCGTCGGGGTCGGCGCAATGGTCTTCAACGACCAGGGCCAGGTGTTCCTGTCGCAGCGCGGGCCGACCGCCAAGAACGAGCGCGGCACCTGGGAGTTCCCCGGCGGCAGCGTCGAGTTTGGCGAAAAACTGACCGACGCCATCCAACGCGAATTTCTGGAAGAATATGGCATGAGCATCGCCATCGACGAACTGCTCGGCGTCGAGGATCACATCCTGCCCGACGAGGGCCAGCACTGGGTCTCGCCGACCTACCTGGCGCATCACGTCTCCGGCGAACCGCGCATCCTGGAACCGGGGAAATGCTCGGCCATCGGCTGGTTTGCCCTGGATGCGCTGCCCACGCCGCTGTCGGTCATCACCCAGCAGGATGTCCGAGCTTATCAGGAGCGGCAGCCACGATGAAAGATTTTTACGAGCAGTTTTACGCGGTGGTAGCCACCTCCCCGGTCCATGCCGAATTCTGCGAGCGCGTCTTCGGACGAAACCTCAGCCAGCATGGATTTTCGGACATGGCGCAGTTGGAGGCCCTGCTGCACGTCACCGGACTCGGGCCGGGGATGCAGGCCCTCGACCTGGGCTGCGGCAGTGGGATGGTCGCCGAATATCTGTCCGACTGCACCGGCGCGCATATCACCGGCCTGGATTACATCGACCTTGCCATCCAGCAGGCCCAGGCGCGCACCGCCGCCAAAGCCGACCATTTGCAGTTTTTCACCGCCGATCTGAACGCGTTGGACCTGCCACCACGGACGTATGACGTGATCCTGTCCATCGACACGCTGTACTTCAGCGCGGATCTGACCGGCACGATCGGCCAGTTGGTGCAGGCGCTGCGTCCGGGTGGGCAGATGGCGATCTTTTACGCGCATGGCCGCGAACCCTGGGTCCCGCTGGATGAGTTCCAGGCGGATACGCTCGCGCCGGACCGGACGCCGTTGGGCGCAGCGCTGTGCGCCAATGGGCTGGCGTTCCAGGCGCTGGACTTCACCGCCGAGGAATATCGCCTGGCACGGCTGCGGCAGGAGGTGCTGGCCGAGCTGCGTCCGCGCTTCGAGGCCGAAGGGCTGATGTTCATCTACGACAACCGCAGCGGGGATGCTCAGGGAATCCGCCAGGCCATCGAGGACGGGCTGCACCGCCGCTACCTGTACCACGTCCGCCTGTCAGACTGAGCAGCTATAGAGCACTTCTACAGTTTGATCCCGGCCTTATTCGCTTTTTCGATCAGATAATTGGTGAAGGCCGAGCAGGTCACCAGCATATACCGGGCGTCTTCGCTATCGAGGTTCGATTCGTCCATGAGGGCATGGCGGATACCGTCGCCATCGCTGGTCCAACCATAGAGCGCTTTCCAGGCTTGCTTCTGTCCCCCATGTAGCTTGATTTTGCCATCCCGCTCAATCTTGTCGAGCGCTTTACCAAGTTCTGCATTAGGTTCTCCAGCGATTTGCTTGCAGATCGCTTCGACCGCACTAATCGATTCTTTGATGGAGTTACGATAATCGGGATTTTCACGGTCAGAGAACAACTCAAGCGCCCGACGCAGATGTTCTTTGACGGGGTCAGGTGCCGTCTGGATAGCATCTTCGATAGCCTGGATTTCCTGTTCAGACGTGATCTCGGTTAAAATGCCATCTGCCATTCTGTAGGCCGATAATTCCCTTGACAAAATGGCATTACATGCAGCTGCGAACCGCCTTCTCTCGGCTTTGTCCTGTAGGCAGGTTAGCGATACTTCCAAGAAGTCATAGACTTCGTTCCATTGAAAGAAACGATAGCGTAATTTCAGGTCTCTCAGAAATTCAGGCTTGTTATTCGGTATTCCATCTAGTGGTTCCTTGAAATAATCTTTCCAAAGTGTCTCCGCAAAGCGTCTAGTTTTGTAGTCAAATAAAAGGGAATCCCACGTGGAATCGATATCAATCAACATGAAAATTTCTATAATTACATTCCAAAGACCATTTTTTAAAGCTGTGTCCATCGACTCTCGCTGAATCTCTATTCTGACAGGGGCTAGCCCTTTGCGCTGTGAGAACAGAATCTTCATGTTATTTCCCCAAGTAAAGCGATATTAGTCATCATACGCCGTCCTAGAACATTTGTGAAGAATCAACCTTGCGTATGCTGGTCGTCAGGCAAACACTGACCAATCAGCGTCCCCTTCGGCTTACAAATGGCATTATGATGAGAGGAGTGTTTTAAGTCGGGAGTCGTCAGCCAAGAGTCATGAGACTGGACACGGTGCTGAGAAAGCGAACCGCCGTCCTGTGATGTGACCTAGAACGCACGACTTTCGACTTGCTCGTATAGGGGGAAACTGCCATGCGCAGGATCTTGTTCGCGCTCATTTTGCTGTTGCTCGTCACACTTCCGGTCGCTGCTCAAACGTCATCCTGTGAGAACGTCCTGCCGCCGCGCCTGGAAGTCGGCCAGAGAGGGGTCGTCACCGTCGAAACCGGCTTCTTCCTCAACCTGCGGGCCGAGCCGGGCCTGAACGGGGCGACCGTCATCAAGCTGGCCGACGGCGAATTCTTCGACGTGGTCGCCGGGCCGCAGTGCACCGATGGCCTCAACTGGTGGCAGGTCAAACAATTCGCGCTGGAAGGCTGGATCGCCGAAAGCGCCGGTCAGGATTATCTGGTGGAGCCGTTCGCGGGCGATGTCCTGCCGACGCTGGCCCCGCTGCCGCCGGTCTCCGGTGATCTACCCGCTGTGCTGCTGGCCGATAACCCGGCCACACTGGACACCGATTTTATCCACTGGGATTGGGACCAATTCCTGACCGATATCAACAGTTGGTATAACCCGCCGGACCCACTGCCGGTAACTCTGCCCGACACCTATCAGGGTACCGATCTGCCTGTTGGACCGTTCGACCTGAACGATGTTCGCTTTGTCGAGGACGCCAACCTGAACGACGCACAGCGCGCGCTGCTGGCGCAGAACGGCTTCGTCGTCGTGCCGGGCGGCCAGGCGCAGTTCGAGCACGCCTACCAGATGGAGGAAAGCTGGAATCCATCTAGCGGTCATGGCTACTGGGTGACGACCGACGCGCTGCTGCACGCCCTGCATGTCTCCTTCGACAACCTGCTGCAGTTCATCGAAACCCAGGATCTGCACGTCCGGCTGAGCGATGTGCTGAAGGCCAGTTATGCCGCGGCAGTCGAACAGTGGGAAGCGGTGAAGAACACCGACCTCGAACCCGCGGCCCAGGCAGCGGTGACCTATTATGCGGTCGCGCTTGGCCTACTCGACCCGACCGCCTATGACGAAGCGGTGAGCACCACTGTTCGGGCAGATGCGGATGCGCTCATCAGCGCCGCGCTGGATGGGCAGGGGCGTCTGGATGTGCCCTTCCTGCCCCAATATCAGGAAGATTTCAGCCAGTACAAGCCGCGCGGCCATTACACCACCGGGCCGGATCAGGAGCAGTATTTCCGCGCCATGATGTGGCTGGGGCGCATCACCTTCCTGGCGAAAGACGATGCCCAGCTTCAGGCCAGCCTGTTCGCGCTGCGGGCGCTGTACCGGTCGAGCCGTTACAATGACTGGCAGATCGTCAGCGACACCCTCACCTTCCTGGTCGGCCCGACGGACAATCTCGGCCCGGTTGAGTATCTGCCCCTGGCGCAGTCGATCTTTGGCCGCGAACTGCCTGCCGAGAAGCTGGGCGATGCCGCCCTTCTGAGCGACTTCCGGGCGCAGATTCAGGCGCTGCCCGGTCCGCGCATCAACAACGTCGTCCGACCGATCGGCACCGAAGTCAGCGAACTGGACGACGCCACGCGCGGCTTCCGGCTGTTCGGGCAGCGTTTCACCTTCGATGGTTATGCCATGCAGCGGCTGATCTATCCGTATGTCGGCGTGGCAGGCAGAGAACGCGCCCTGCCCTCGGGCCTCGATGTGGCAGCGGTGCTCGGCTCGGACATTGCGTATCAACTGCTCGACGCGCGCGGCGACACGAGTTATGAGCATTACACGGAGAATCTGCTCGACCTGCGCAGCGAAGTCAGCGCCATGAATCCACCGGACTGGCTGCAAAATGCCTATGGCGGCTGGCTGTGGGCCTTGCAGCCCCTGTGGGCGCGCAACCCGGCGCAGTATCCACCGCTGATGAGCACCGAGGCGTGGCTGCTGCGTGATTTGCAGGCGGGCCTGGGCAGTTGGACCGAACTCAAACACGACACGCTGCTGTAT
>JAIOHO010000681.1 GCA_019912905.1 Anaerolineae bacterium | reverse complement strand
GTGCTGATGCTGCTGCTGGCGATGCTGGTGCCGTTCACGATGGGCAATCATGAATTGACACGTGGGGTTCCCAGCCAACCCGCACCGCGCACCGAGTCGCTGACTGAAACGCCGGATGTCACCGAGCCAGTCGCGGTGGCGACGGCCCTGGCATCTTCTACTGAAGCAAGCAACCTGGCCGGTGGGAATATGCCCCCCACGCTGCCAGAACCCGATCTCGGTCGATAAGGATAACGGATTCGTATGGCGACGATTGAACAGGTTCCACCCGGAGAAAGCGTCAGCCCGCTCAACCGCTTTCTGGCGCGCACGCAGGTGATGAATTGGGAGCTGATCATTTATCTGGTCATCTTCCTGCTGGCAGTTTTTACGCGCTTTTATGTGCTGGGCGACCGCGTGATGAGCCATGATGAGAGCCTGCATACGCGCTACTCTTACAACCTGTATGCCGATGGCAATTTCCAGCACACGCCGCTGATGCACGGGCCGATCCTGTTTCATATTACGGCGTTTTTCTATTTCCTGTTTGGCGACAACGACTTTACGGCGCGCCTTTACCCGGCCATCCTGGGCATCGCGGTGGTGATGATGCCGTTCCTATTCCGGCGCTGGCTGGGGCGCATCGGAGCGCTGCTGGCGTCGCTGATGCTGCTGATTTCGCCGATCATGCTGTATTACAACCGCTATATCCGTCACGATACGCCGTCAATCTTCTTTGCGCTGCTGATGCTGTACAGCATCATGATGTATATCAGCGGCCCACCGGAACGGCGGCACAAGACCTACTGGCTGTTCCTGCTGGCCGGTGCGATGATCGGCAACCTGGGATCGAAGGAAACCTCGTTCATTTATATCGCCATCTTCGGCAGCTTCCTGACGCTTTACTGGCTGGCGCGGATGGCACAGCATTTCTGGCGGATGCCCGGTAAAACGCTGTTTTATTTCGTGACAATCGGCATTTTGCTGGCGGGGGTGGCGGCGCTGGGGATGTATGTCGTGCTGTCGATTGCGCCGCTGGACCGCGCCATCCAGTCATCCCAGATCAGCGGCGGCTGGTTAAATAATCTCGATTCCAGCAGCTTCATCCTGTGGACGGTCGGCGTGATTGCCGTCGTGCTGGCGGTGCTGTTCGGCACGCTCCTGTGGGCCTTCCGCGCCAGTTCGGTCAGAATTCGCTGGCGGGATGTGCTGGTGATTGTGCTGATCGCCATCGTCGTGTCTTCCGGCCTGATTTTGATTGAAGAACTTTCGCACGTGCAGGCCGCCAACTCGTCGGAAACGGTGGAGCCAGCGGTGCCGGGCGAAGATGCCGCTGCCCTGGGTTTGAGTGTCGCGGCGCTGCCGCTGATTCTGGCCTGGGTCGGCGGGGCCGTCGTCGTCCTGGGGGTGCTGGCGTCGTGGCGGTTGGGCTGGTGGAATCTCCTGCACCGCTTCCCCGAACTCGATGTGCTGATCGTGATGGGCACCCTCATTTTGCCCTGGGCGACGCCATTTATCATCAAGGCGATGGGCGTCAGCCCGACGGATTACTCGTCTGAAGGCATTACCCGCGCCATCCTCGCCATCATCCCTATGATTGCCATCTCAGTGGTGGTCGGGTTGGTGTGGAACTGGCGGGCATGGCTGGTGTGCGCCGTGCTGTTTTATGCGATTTTCGCCTTCTTCTTTACGACGATGTTTACCAATCCCAACGGCCTGGCAACCGGTGTCATCGGCAGCCTGGGCTACTGGATCGAGCAGCAGGGTGTGCGGCGCGGCAGCCAGCCGCAGTATTATTATCTGCTGCTGATTATGCCATTCTACGAATTCCTGCCGGTAATCGGCAGCGTGCTGGCGATGTTTGGCGGTATGGGCTTGTTCTGGCGCTACCGCCGCGTTGATCTGGCTGCCCAGGCAGAAAATTACGCGCTGGACATTCAGGCGGCGGAACTCGGAACGCGCGATCTCGAAGAGGAAACCCCGGCGATTGGCGATCTCATCGGGGATGACCCTGACGTGCGCCCGGAGCCGGAACTGGAGTCGAAGCCGAAAAACGAGGACCGCGCCGCCGGGCTGGACCACGTACCGTTCCTCCTGTTTGTAAGCTGGTGGTCGATCCTGAATCTGATCGGCTACACCCTGGCGGGCGAGAAAATGCCCTGGCTGGGGACTCACCTGACTCTGCCGCTGATTCTCCTGTCGGGTTGGTACTTCGGCGGGGTCTTCGAAAAGATCAATTGGCGGCGCTTCCTCAAGGCCGGCTGGTTGTATC
>JAIOHO010000680.1 GCA_019912905.1 Anaerolineae bacterium | reverse complement strand
GCCGACAGGCCAAACATCCCCAGCGTGTGAGCCGAAATGACCAATGAGATGGCATCACGGCCATGCTGGTGGTGATCCATGTGCAGCGGAGTCATGACCATCAGCACGACCATCACCGTCTGCCCGATGAGCATGGACAGCATGGCTAACTGCACCGAGGGCAGCATCAACAGGGTGCGCAGCGAACGCGCAGGCGGGGCAGGTTGATCGGCACGTGCGCGGGTTTCCTCGTCGGTGATAGCCCGCGCGACCGCCAGCGGGTCCGGGCGCAGCAAAAACAGGGTGACTAATGCGGCGACGGTGCACAGGCCAAAGGCGATGGCCCAGGGACCCATGTCGGCGTTCCACCCCAGCGATTCCATCAGGTGTCCGCTGGGGGCGACCAGCACTGGCCCGACAATGGCCCCGATCGTCCCGGCGAAAATCACCCGGCCAATCATGCGGGCGCGTTCCGCTGCCGGGAAAAGCTCGCCTGCCGCGAACCGGCTCTGATCGCCGCTGGCCCGGCTCATGCCGAGCAGCACGGCGCTGAGCAGCAGCAGCGGAAACGACTCCTGCGCGATGGCCGTCAGCCCGACCAGCCCGCCGACCGCTGCCGCGCTGTAGCCCAGAGTCAGGCCCAACCGCCGCCCGAAGCGCCCCATCAGCAGGGCAACGGGCAGCGCCACCAGCGCCTGTGTAAAGGTCATCGTCGAGGAGGGCAGCCCGGCGACGCTTTCCGTTCCGCCTAAGCGGGTGGCGACAATCGCCATCAGCGTGAAGATGGCGATATTGGCTGCCGAGAGCAGGCTCTGGGTCGCAAACAGGGTATACAGCAGGCGCTTGCTGGTCGCGCTGGAGTACATGGTGTCTATCCTTGCCAAAATTCAGGTGCTGAAAGTGATTATACGACAGAGTCCGTCTGATCTCATGCCCGAACTGGCAATCCACTTCCGCAGGACGACGCTTCCCGAATTACCAGCCGCGTGTACCCGGCCCGCCTTTGAACGGCCCCGTGATGCCCGTAGTGATCCAGCCGCCGTAAAAATCGCCGGGCTGCGGGATCACCCGTTCGCCATCGACGTAACAGGCATCCACGCGGCTGGCATAAAAAGCCAGATGGTCGCGCAGGATGGCATAGCCCGGTTCGGGCTGCGGATAGCTCCAGGCGGCGTCTTCGCTGCGGCGTGCGCCGACCGTCAGCGTCCAGTAGCGGGCCGACCCTTTGAATTCGCAGGATGTATGTTTGCGAGTTGGCGTGAGCAGCCTCATCTGGATGTCGGCCTGAGGGACGTAATACACCGGCGGATGGCTGGTTTCCAGCACGCGCACGGCGCGCCGTGTTTCGGCTACGACCACGCCGTTAAACTCGATGCGGATTAACTTCGAAGTGGGTTCTGCGCGCGGTGGACGGGGATAGTCCCAGACCGATTCCTGGGCGGGCTGTTGGGAGTCTGCATTAGAAGGCATACACGGACCTCGATCCACTGTAACGATGCCCTGAGTGTAAGAGATTTTGCCGAATCATTGGCACAACCCTGAGGGAATGCTGATCGCTTTCTTATCCGCTGATCATGGATGAATCGAGGGAAGCGGCGCTAGCGGGTATGGCGCAGCGTGCGCAGCCAGCCGTGCTGCACTGCGCGTGTCTCTTCCAGGGTCACAAACGCGTTCGGATTGATGGCATAAACCGCCTTGAGCACCTCTGGCACCGAGACGCGGTAAACCACGCTGCTCAGCATGGTGACTTCACCCGTGCCGCCTTCGCCGCGCACGACGGTGGCTCCGTGCCCAATCTCGCGCAGTCTGGCGGCAATCGCGTGCCCATCATTACGGGTGATGATGTTGACTTTGACATAGCTGGTGACGAAGCGGGCCTCGATTGCCATGCCGACGAAAATGCCGACTGAAAAGCCACCGCAGTAGGCTGCCAGATTAATCAGGTTGGAGAGATCGGTGATGACATTGGCGGTGACGTAGGCGAAGATCAGCGCCTCGATAAATCCCAGGGAGGCACTCAGCAGATGCCGCCCTCGTGCCATGACGACCAGCCGGACTGTGCCGACCGCGCTGTTAAGAACCCGCAGCAGGAAAATGACCACTGCCAGCAGAATAGCTTCTTGCGTAATTTCCATACACGCCGCTCGTTTAAAGGTGCCTTAATACTTACGGCATCTAGTGTACTCTGCCGCGCAGCGCATGGATAGGGATGCTGATCCACCACCGGATATGGGGCCAATCGAATCGGACCTTATGACCGTAACCGGCTCAGACGCCGACCGCATCTTCCTCGACCGGCAGAATGCCCAGGGCGACGCGGACGACATAGCCCTGCCGTTCCAGCCGGACGCCAGGCAGTTCGGCGGCGATGCTCTGAATGGAGGCTTGCAGCATGCCAGTGCGGTGGAAGTTTTCGAGAGCGGCCTGATTGTCCCAGAACTGGATCAATTCGCAGGTATCGGCGTCATCCACCTGTTCCAGCAGGTAGGCCGCCATAAACCCCGGACGTGACCGGACTACCGGCAGATACTTCTGGGCAATGACCTGGCGCAGCTCTTCATTCTTGCCCAACGGAGCGCGGATAATGGTTTTTTGAGCGTACATGAGGACACTCCTTCTTGCGGGCTGTTAACCCTATTATACGACGATTCTTCCACCCCTCCTTTTGACCTTATTGTTTATACTGCCCAGGATATTACAGGTCGGCCAGGGTCAGGTGGGGGGTCGTCGGGAAACCGTAATACACGTGAAAATCTCCGATAACTGCTTTTTCATACGCGATTCCGCGAGCCTCGAAAGCCGCTTCCAGGCGCTGATCCAGGGCGGGCAGTCTGGTGGTGATGTAGGCAATCGAGTCGGAGGCTGCGGTGGCCTGTGCATAGGGCGGGTAGCGATTATCGGCGCGGTTGTAGCTCAGGTCAGCTTTGTAGGGCAGGCTGGCGCTGTAGGTCAACTGCTCTCCGCTGAGAAATGCCAGCCGGAACGCCACCCAGTAATTGGTATAACCCTGCCGCAGATTGTGATCGAGCAGAAAAGCGATCAGCTCGTCATCGTGGTCGTTGGGGATGTGAGAGATCAGATCAAACTGGGGGGTCAGGCCAGTCGGGGATTGGATGGCAGCCGACTGACCCGCAGCCTGATACCCGATCACCAGCGCTACCAGCATCACGGCTGCTGCTCGCGATCCCGGCGAAACCACCCGGCTGGCGAGATCGTCCACCAGGGTGCCGAAGATTATCCCCAAGGGCACCACCAGGGGCAGAAAATAACGCCCGGTGGGGTCTGCGCCAAAGGTCGATGCGATGAAAATGATCGTAAAGAGGCCGGGTATCAGCAGGACGAGCAGGCGGGCTTCCGGTCTTAAGGGATTGTGGCCGCGCACCAGCCGATACAGGGCAAGGGCATACGTGAGCACGACCAGCACGCCCACCGGGAGCAAAAAGTAGGCCGATGACCAGGGGAAACGCAATCCGACCAGGGTGGGCAGCCCGATAATCAGGAAGCCGAGCGCGCGCTGCGACGGCGGAATATACGGAATCCCGATGCCTGCAAATTCCCCGGTTTGCTGGCTCATCAGATAAGTGGAAAGCGCCGCGTGCTGGTGGGTGAAATCGAAAACCCACCAGGGCGCACTGCCGACAAAGAAGCCGAGCAGCACCAGGCCGAGCGCCGGAATCATTTCGCGGATGGGGGTACGCCTGCGAATCCAGACGATCAGCAGTATGAGTCCCGTCGGGGCTGCGAGCATGATGATCAGGCCGTTGGTCCACCATCCCAGACCGGCCACCAGCCCCAGGGCCATCCAGCGCCAGGATGAACGCGACTCGGCGTGCACAGCGCCATAGCCCAGCAGCAGGATGAGATTACCCAGCAGCAGGGTCTCGTTGTAGCCGCCGAGCGTGACGGTGGTGTACAAGGCGGTGTTGACGGCAGGCAGCGCCAGCAGCAGCCCGGTGACGGCTGCGATGAGACGTCGGCCCGAAAACTGCCAGCCCACCCGGTATGCAGTTGCCACGACCAGCAGATACAAACCGCTCTGGACGAGGCGGATGCTGAGGACGGATTCGCCGAACAGACGGAAGCCGACCGCGACGAGATAGGCATCCAGGCTGCCCATATACGCCTGCCCGTAAAAAAATACCGGGTTTGCACCCTGGTTGATGTGGCGGGCCATGAGCGCGACGACAGCTTCATCGCTGTGAAACGACAGCGCGCCGCTGGCGAGCAGCAAGGCGCGACCCACCGCCGCGAGGATTAGAATGACCAGGAAATCGAGCCAGGGAAATTTTCGCATCGGTCCGTACAATGCCTCTCCATCCGTTTGCATTGTACGGCAATCAGGGCGCTTGTTCAGTTAAGCCCCGGATAATTCGACGGCGTCGACGATGCCGATGATGACCGCACGAGCCGGGCCAGTGCCGCGCTTCTGGATGACCTGACGGGCGCTGCCGCCTTCATCCAGCACGACGACGACATCGCCGACCCCGGCATGGACATCGTCCAGGCAGATGTCATAGGTGCTGGATTCGCTGCCGTCGAGGTTCAGGCGCGCGACCAGCAGCAGCTTGTGGCCGGTGTAGAGTTTGTGTTTGATGGTGCTGGTGACCGTGCCTTTGACTCGCCCGATATACATGTGCTACTCCGCCTGTTTGAGAAAAACTTTCCACGCCACGCCCTCGGCATCGTACAGGGGACGGTCGTCCACATCATCGACAATGCCGACGACGGCTGCATCGACCGGCACGAAGTCTACCGGCAGGGCGAAGGCCGCTTCTTTCGAGGCGACCACGAACACCAGCTCATCCATTCCAGCCTGCTGGGTGGCATCCACCGCCACGTAGGGTTCGCCTTTGGGTTCGCGGTGGATGTCGAGCGGCTGGACGATCAGGAACTTGACGCCCTCCAGCCCGTCCGCCTTACGGGTCGCCACCAGGTTGCCGATTACCCGCGCAAATTTCATGGGGTGCCTTGTCCTCTCTGCATGCCTCCTATTGTAGCGCATTCGTGAAAAGGGGGTGGGAAAATGTTATGAT
>JAIOHO010000679.1 GCA_019912905.1 Anaerolineae bacterium | reverse complement strand
GAACTGCTGGATGGCCTCACCAAAGGTGGGTGAGTCTGGGCTGATGTCCCACTCAATAACCAACCCGTCGGCTGAGGCGGTCGCGGCCCGGGTACCGTCCGGGTTGACAGCCACGGTGTTCACGGCGGCGGTATGGCCTTCCAACCGTCGCAAGATTGTACCGCTCTCAGCATCCCACAGAATCGCGGTACCATCGTCTGAGGCTGACAACAGGGAGCGCTGCCCAGGTACAAATACCACGCCGTTGATCGGGCCGATATGTCCGTCCAGGCGATAAACTGCCTGACCAGTCTCAATATCCCACAAGATGAGTGACCCGTCGGCAGACGCCGAGGCAGCAATGGGCCTCGCCGCCTCATTGAGGACAGCATCGAAGGCGAGGGCGTTGACCCAGTCTGTATGACCCTCCCAGCGGCGCTGTACGGTCCCGGCAGTGATATCCCATAGAACCAGCTCACTCCGAGCGCAAGCCTGGGCTTCGAGACCGGATTGGGCGCAGCCAGCAGACAAAAGTATGTGTCCGTCAGGGCTGAACGCTACGGCCCGCACATCACCGTTATGCCCTTCCAGGACTTGCCTAGTTCCTGCCGAAAACGCTACATCGGCAAGCGTGGTCTCGACCTCTGTGGGCGGTTGGTTGATATTGACTGATTCGAGTGCCAGCAGCAGTGCCTGGTCACCTCGGCCAACTTCGGCTTCTTCGCGCGCGTTCGCCGCCATAACCAGACTGTGGTTCACACTGGCTTCCCGCTCGGCCCGGTTGCGTGCGTCGTTGGATTCACGTTCTTTGCCAAAGGCGAAGACAGAAAGCGCTCCAGCGGTCACCAGGAATACGGCCAGAACTATCACCAAATAGCGCAGCCGCGTGGCGGACTGCCGCTGTGAGGCTTCGGCCTGGTGGGCAGAGGCTGCCGCCTGTTTCGCCAGAGCCAGTTCATGGGCCTGTCTTTCTCGTTCGCTTTCTTCGTTCTGGCGTTGTGCAGCGATGCTCATTTTGAGGAATTCGCGCTCGTCGCCTGTCAGCGCCAGCGGCGGCGCAGCAGACCACGAAGCATACTGCTCCAACCTTGCGCCACGAAGCAGATAACTTGGATCTCGGTTCGCAGTCTGCCAGTCAGCGGCAGCAGCAGCCAGCAACCGCTGCTGGTGAATAGCATGATGATTTTCGTCCAACCATACATACAGACGCTGCCATTCCCGTAGAATGGCTTCGTGCGCGATCTCGACTGTTGGACGCCGTGTCGCCGGGTCGTGATCCAGTGTTAACAGGCGATAGGCCGCGAATGTGTCGAGGGCTTCGTCCATACGCTCTTCGTCTGCGGCGATGCCAAGTAATTCAGAACGAGGCACGCGCCGCCGTGTAACTTCCACACCCTCGCCAAGTGAAACCAGCCGCAGGAACATCTGGCGTACCATCTCCTGTCCGGTAGAATCCTGCTCGCGAAAGAGTTCTTCTGCCCGCCTGGTAAGGGCACCCGCCGCGCCCCCCAACGCCTGATATGCCTCAAGTGTCAACGTGCGGGCAGCGCGCTGCTCGAACAGCTCGGTCAGGGCATACTGCAGCAGCGGCAGCGCCCCCGGCTGGTAGAGCACATCGCTTGTTATAGTGGCGACCAATCCCGGTTCAAACGAAACGCCCACGCGCGCGGCGGGTCGGGTCACCGCCGCTTCCAGTTCATCCGCCGAAAGCGGCATCACGGTCTCCATATGCGTGCGCACCAATTCGCCGAACTGCGGATAATGCAGTGGACGGTCATAGAAGTCTGCCCGCAGCGTGATGATCACCCGTACCCGACTGCGCGGATCAATCGCAGCAGCTGCCAGCAGATCAAGAAACTGGACCCGCCGGGCTTCGTTTTCGACAAGTGTAAAGACTTCTTCAAACTGATCCACGACGACCAGCAGTTCGCTGCCGTCGTCCGGCAGAATCAGCCCACCCACGCGCACTAAGCCGCGTGCGTCACGACCTAATTGCTCACGGAGGTTGCCCGACTGATCGGCAGCGATCCGCGTCAGCGCAATTTCCAGTTCGTCCAGCGGATGCGCGCCGGGAATCATCTCAACGATAAACCAGCGATCAGAACCCAGCAGAGCGCCGCGCCACAGCGCCGGGACCAGTCCGGCTTTCACCACGCTCGACTTGCCGCTGCCGCTGGGACCGACCACGGCCAGAAATCGAGATGCTGTGTCGTGATCGCCCAGCCGCTGCACCAGCCCCTGCACCAGCTTTTCGCGTCCGAAGAAATCGCGTGCATCTGCCGTCTGAAACGCGCGCAGCCCTTTGTAGGGGTTATCTGGTTCCGGCCAGGCGATGAGCGTCGCCTCGCCGAGCGCGTATTCATCAGTTGTGTCCGAAAAGATCAGATTAAGTTCCCGCGCTCGCAAAATCGCCTGTACTCGGCTGCGCACATGCAGTTTTTGATACACCTGGCGGATATGCCATTTGACCGTGCCGACGGTGATGAAGAGCTGTTCTGCAATTTCCTTATTGCTGCACCCGTTCGTGATCATCTGCAGAATCTGTTGCTCGCGCAGGGTCAACTGCTCGACGATGCTCTCTGGAGAACGTCTGCTCAGGTCGGCACCATGGCGGAAATCCACCGCCATTTCCAGCACATCACCGTAGCGCTGCGCGGGATTCTTGGCAGTCGCCTTCTGGATAACCGCGTTGATACCGTCCGCGATGTCCGAAGGCAACAAATCAATCAACGGCAGAGGCTCATTGAGGTGTTTATAAATACGTTCCACCGAGGAGACATCCGGGAACGGATGGTGACCGGTCAATATTTCGTAGAGCAGCACGCCCAGACTATAGATATCAGCCTGAGATTTGACGGGTTCGCTGCGCGCCTGCTCTGGAGAAATGTAATCCGGTGATCCCAGCATCATCCCTATCGCGGTCAATTTGCCCTCAGTTCGGGCCGCATCTTTGGCGATCCCAAAATCGGAAAGATAGGCGTTACCATCCTCATCAAGCAGAATGTTGGCAGGTTTCAGATCGCGATGAACGATCTCGTTGCGATGTGCCATGGATAGCGCTGATGTGACTTGATCCATTAACAGCGCGGCGGCCTCCAGTACATAGGGGCCGTTGTTCGCCAGTGCATCCCGTAGATTTCCCCCCCGCATCAGCCGCATCACCAGAAAAGCGCCTTCCGGGTCACGCCAGTAGTCGTACAGGGGGACGATAAAGGGATGTTCCAGACGCGCAATGAGTTGCGCCTCCGCCTCAAACCGGCGGATGAAGTCAGGGTGGTTGGCAAAATGGGGCAGAACTATCTTGATCGCAACTTCACGCCCCACAGTGGTCTGGGTGGCACGATGCACAACGCCAAAACCGCCGCTGCCGATCCGTTCGTGCAGGTCGTAGCCTTTGATACTTTTGGCCTGTTCCATAGCGCCGCGCCTCCTTAACCAGGACGCTTCACTTGTCCAAATTATACTGTCATTCCACCTCCCCCTGTCTTTTCC
>JAIOHO010000067.1 GCA_019912905.1 Anaerolineae bacterium | reverse complement strand
GTATTCGGACGATGCCTGGCTGTTGAGCAGCCTGCCCGCCAATCTCAGCGGCCTGCCGACCATCCGGCTGGCGGCAGCGGACATGGAGAACGAATCCGAGACCTACCTCCAGTTTGACATCACCGTCCCCGCCCGCGTGTACGTCACCTATGATGGCGACGCCCTCGACCGCCCACGCTGGCTGCGCGACTGGCAGCGGGACGACACCCACCTCGAAATCGACGATGGCTGGCGCGCTGTCCGCGTCCTCAAGCTGTACAGCAAAGTCTTCGAACCCGGCACCGTCGTCCTGGGCGGCAACAAGGCACGCGGCTGGGCCGGTCAGATCCCCACCAATTACACCGTCATCGTCAAGGCGATGGTCTGAAATACGCTTTGCCCACCGCGGCCACCGCGAACCGGGTCATTTTTTGGTCGGCATCACAAACTCTATCGAGATGACTTCAGTCGGTTGATCGTTCGCGCTGCTTACTGAAATACCGGTGACCAGGCCGTTCGCAAACTCCAGCGTATGCGCGATCTCTATGCTACCGTCGCTTTTGCGACGCACAAATTCGAACTGAGCCGCACTCACCGCGTCGCCATCGGTGAGGGCCTTCGAGAATGCAGCGCTCGAGCTGTCGATATATTTGGTGATAACGACCGTCACGCGTTCCTCCTGATCCTCACTTCTGCCCCGGCCAGCCTTCACCTCCTGGTTGAGCGCCAGAATCTCGATCTTGCCCTCGTGCCCGGCGATACGACTGCTGCCGCGCACCTTACCCTGTCGGCTGAAGGTGATGGTCGCCAATGCCGCCGCTGACGAATCCGCGTCTTTCGTCTTGCTGTCAGCCCCAATGGGCTGGCGCTCAAGGATGAGCCGCTGCACGGCCTGATTACCGATTGTGCGCTGCAATTTTACAGTGCCGTCTGCGGACAGGGGAAACGCGAGGTGGGATGGTGTGCCGTGTCCCTGGCGTGGATGAGCGCGGTCCTGAAGGTCTTCTGCCGCCGCTTCAGGCTGGCGGAGATGCTGCGGGTAACGCCGGAGGTTACGCATCGCACACTTTATGTATCCACTACCCGATTGAATCCGATATAGTGCAGCATATGAGGATTTCGAATGAATAGCAATCCCCCTACAAGGCGATCGACTCACCAAAAAGCCGCCCTTACGAGCGGCTCTGATCGTCGATCCACGATTCCAGGCTGAGTATCTTTCCTAAACTGCGTGGTAGGGGCGATGCTTGCATCGCCCAGGGCAAGGCTTGCCTGCCCCTGCCAGTTTCCGGCAGCCTTTAGAAAAACAGCTTCGCCACGCCCAGGACCCCCTGTTTCCAGGGGACGCGGTGTGACACGCCGGAGGTATGCTCGAACTGGTTCAGGTTGTCGATATACCACTTGTAATTGCGGACCAGCGCGTCCTTGTTGGAGTACTTCGGCTGGTAGCCGAGCACCTTCTCCGCCTTTTCGATGGACACGAACGAGTCCTTGCTGGCCGTTTCGTACACCCACTTATACAGCGGCGACAGGTTCAGCGCTTCCAGCACCCGCAGCGTCCAGATCATCGGCTCGGCGGGAAAGCCGCTGATTTTTTTGCCAAATCCGGCGTAATCCAGCACGGCCTGATAATCTTCCTTCATCGTCGTGTATTCTTTCGCGCCGATGTTGAAGGTATCGTTGGCCTTGTCTTTGTCGAGCGTTGCGCACAGGTAAATGGCGTCGCACAGGTCTTCCACATCCAGCAGTTGGTAGCGGTTGTTACCGCTGCCGATCATCGGGAAACCGCGCCCATCCTTCGCCCAATCGTAGAAGAGGGCGAACACACCCAACCGCTCCGGCCCGATAAATGACTTGGGGCGGATGATCGGCACACACATACCCTTTTTGCGATATTCCAGGCAGACTTCTTCGGCCAGAATCTTGGCCTTGCCATACGGCCCGACGCCGTCCAGCTTGTCGTCTTCCAGCAGCGGATGATGATCGGGGATGCCGTAGACGGCGGTGGAGGAGATGTGAATGAAGCGCTGTGCCCCGTGCTGCTGGGCCGAGTCGATGACGTTGCGCGTGCCATCGAGATCAGTCGTCATGATGTCCTGCTCGGTGTACAGCGGCAGCGCCGCCGCCGTGTGGATCACGATGTCCACCCCCTGCATGGCTTCATCGACTTTGGCCCGATCGCGGATGTCCCCTTTGATCTCGGTGATCTGGGCGCGTTCGGGATAATCAAAATCGGCTACATCCAGGGAAACGACTTTGTGGCCGCGTTCCAGCAGGTAGCGGACCATGTTGATACCGAGAAAACCGGCGCCGCCGGTAATGAGGTACGTTTCAGTCATGATTACTCCATCATTTCATCGTGCAAAACGGAAAAGAAGTCTACCGTCCTCAGTCTTCAGGCGATAGTCACAAGGAAGCGGGTATGTTCACGATGCACCCAGCGGTCGGTGATGGCTAAAGGCTGTTGACCAGAGGCCATCGAC
>JAIOHO010000678.1 GCA_019912905.1 Anaerolineae bacterium | reverse complement strand
GGCAGCGCCGCCTGAATATCGGATAGGGTGGTGAGGTGGTCGGGCGTCATGAATCTGAAACTCCGCTTTCGTCGCTATCATCCGGTAAGTCGGCGATGAGCGCCTGAATATCCCCAGTATTGGTATCCGAACGATCTGACTTGGAATAAATGGTCAGGAGCACAATCTGTGTCAGGGTTCGGATGTAGTAGATAACTCGGTAGCCGCCGCTTTTGCCACGCTGCGCGTCACGGTTGGGCAGACGCACTTTGTAGACCGTATATCCAGTTGATTGGATTTGATCACCGGGCGTCTTGCCATCTATAAGCTGGTCGATCAAAGGCTGAATGTCCTGTTGAATGCGCGGGTAGCGCTTCCGCAGCCGTTTCACCTCTTTCTGAAAAGCCGGTGCGAAACGGACCTGTACCGGTTGCTCAGTCGTCATCGTCCAGCCCATCCCAAAGCGATTCAATGGGAAGGACGTTTCCGGTCAGCGCGTCGTGCCAGGCTTCTCGAAAACCCGCCTCGATTTCATCCGGGATGGCGTCGGCATTCTGCCAATCGTCGCGCAGCACTTCGACCAGCGCATCCGCAGCCACCAGCGCGCGCAGGTAATCCTCTACCGATCCATAGCCACGTTCCTTTGCTCGCTGCGAGATATGGACGGCCTCCGTTTCGTCAAGCTTCAAAATGTAATCTGACACGTCGTCCTGTACCTCACTACTTGCTGATATTCATTATATCGCATAGGTAGAGGTCGTCTGTTGCATTGGCGGTCATAGAGTCATCCGATCGTGTGCAGAATCGCTAAAGGCTATTCATTGAGACTCAAAACTTGATCGGATAGCGTCGCAGAATCAGTGACTGCCTTAATGACCCTGGCATATTGATGGATGACCTGAAGATGGTGTGTCATTTCTTCGTCTGTGAGCGTTTGAGAGTTTTCGAGCAACAGTTTTGAAAGCTCGGTAATCGACGTAACCGGTGTTCTAAGGTCGTGAAGCATGACCACTAGTGTTCTCTCAGCGGTTAATCCATCGTAATTAAAATGGTTGTCAAGACTACCCATCACTATCCCCGCAGTTTTGCCATGCGTTCGCCCGCCGCCTTGAGCGTGTCGTCACTCTTGCAGAAAGCGAAGCGCACGTGATCCTTCGTCAGGTACTTGTGTTCCGGGCTGAAGAAGGCCGAGGGCGGAATGCAGGCTACGCCGATATTGGTAATCAGATGTTTGGTGAAGGCCACGTCGTCGCCGTCGAACACGTCCGAAAAATCAGCCATGACGAAGTAGGTCCCCTGCGGCATGATGGACGTCATCCCGGCGGCGCTCAAGGCGTCCATCATCAGGTTGCGCTTGTGGGTATACAGCGCCTGCATTTCCTCGTAATAGCTGCTGCCCATCGTGAAGGCGTGGGCGATGGCGATCTGCGCCGGGTGGTTGGTGGCGAAGCTGGTGAACTGGTGTGACCGCCACACGCCCGTGACCAGTTCCGGCTCGCCATAGACCCAGCCCACTTTCCAGCCGGTCATGCCGAAGGTCTTGCCCGCGCTGCCGATGGTGACGGTGCGCTCGAACATGCCCGGCAGCGTGGCGATGGGGATGTGGCGCGCCTCGTCGTAGACCAGATGCTCGTACACCTCGTCGGAGATGACCAGCACGTCATGCTCGATGCACAGATCGGCGATCAGCTTGAGTTCGTCGTAGGTGAACACACGCCCGGTCGGATTGTTGGGCGTGTTCAGTATGATCGCGCGGGTGTTTTCGTTGAAGGCTGCCCGCAGTTCATCAGGATCGAAGGTCCAGTCGGGCGGGCGCAGCGAGACATATACCGGTTTGGCGTTCGCCATGAGGACGCCGGGCACGTAACTGTCGAAAAATGGCTCGATGATGATGACTTCCTGGCCGGGATCGACCAGTCCCATGATCGAGCAGAATACTGCTTCAGTCGCGCCAGGGGTGACCAGCACGCCGTTCTGAGGGTCGATGTCCATGCCGTAAAATGCCTGGGCGTGATTGGCGATGCCCTGCTTCAGCGCCGGGACGCCGGGGCCGGGCGCGTACTGGTTCGAGTGACCGGAGAGCAGCGCCTGGGCCGCCGCTTCGACGACTTCACGGGGACCATCGAAGTCCGGCATCCCCTGACCGAGGTTGACGGCCTGATGCTGGCGGGCAAGGTTGTTAATTTCGGTGAAAATGGTCGTGCCAAAACTCGATACACGCCGGGCGTAGGTGGGCATGAGGTCTCCGTGTATGTCTGTATCCTGAACCAAACCTGAGAGGCCGACTATAACACAGAACCGCCTGAACGGGGTTATGCGGTCCGCTGATTTTCGCGTGCTGCCGTTGCCAGTTGATCGACGCGCTCGTTATGCTCGTGTCCGGCGTGGCCGCGCACCCATTCCCAGGTGACGGTGTGGCGCTGCGTGGCTTCGTGCAGCCGCTCCCACAATTCCTGATTCTTGACCGGCTTTTTGTCGGCGGTGCGCCAGCCGTTGCGCACCCAGTTGCGCAGCCATTGGGTGATGCCATTGCGCAGATACTGGCTGTCGGTGACCAGCGTCACGCGGCAGGGCTGTGCCAGCGCTTCCAGGGCCATGATCGCCGCGGTCAGTTCCATGCGGTTGTTGGTGGTGCTCCGTTCGCCGCCGCTCAGTTCCTGGTGCTGGTCGCCCGCGATCAGCAGCGCCGCCCAGCCGCCCGGCCCGCCGGGGTTGGGTTTTGCGCCGCCGTCGGTGTAGATGGTGACTTCAGGTTGGGTCATAAGAGTTCCCGTGGTGTCGATAAACCGGGCCATTATACAGGCTTTTTTGAGGTGTGGGCTGGCGAGAGATGTCCGCGCCAGAAAATGTCCGTCATCGGTCGGTTTCCGCCCCAGGTACGGGGGGGAACTCCGCCCAAAGTCGGATGACCCGAAATGGGTTGAGGCGTAATGTAAACAGCATCACGTCTACGCAGTGGAGTTGAGAGGAAGGCTGATGATGAGCCAGATCCGTGTCGAAGCTACGGAGATCATCGACGGAAGCCCGGAGAAAATCTACGGGGTTCTGGCCGACTATCGTCAGTGACACCCGGCGATCCTGCCGAAACCGTACTTCACGGAACTCGTGGTCGAAGAGGGTGGTGTCGGAGCCGGGACCGTAATCCGCGTGCGGATGAACGTAATGGGCATCGAGCAGGCTTATCACATGACCGTCTCGGAACCCGAACCGGGCCGCGTGCTGGCCGAGGATGATCCGGCGGTGGGGGTGCATACCACCTTTACCGTCGAACCCCGCAATGGCGGCCAGCAGTCACAGGTGACAATCACGACGGTGTCCACAACCAGCCCGGGGTTCAAGGGCCTGATGGAACGGATGATGAACCCGCCGGTCGCCCGGCGCATCTATCGGCAGGAATTACAGAACCTGGCGGATTACGTCCGCAGCCAGAAATAACCAGACAAGCTACTCCATCGCATCAAACGCTCAATCTAAGGAGAAATCACAATGGCACTCTTTCCGAATGAAACCGCTGCGCTGGCGCAGGGGGCTTTGCAAACGCTGCAAGATCGCCTTCAGGGGACGGTGATCCTGCCGGGCGACGTGGACTACGACGCGGCTCGCATGGCCTGGAATCTGGCGTTCGAGCAGTATCCTCCGGTCATCGTCATGGCGGAAACCGCGGACGACGTCGCGGCGGCGGTACGCTTTGCACGGGCTGAGGGCATGGACATTGCAGTGCAGGCGACCGGGCACGGGTTCACCCGCGCGGCCAACCATGCCCTGCTGATCAATATGTCCCGCATGACCCACGTCGAAGTGGACGCGGAAGCGCAGACCGCCTGGGTTGAGGGCGGGGCGAAGTGGCAGCCGGTGCTGGATAAGGCGCAGGCCGTTGGGCTGGTGCCGCTGCTGGGATCGACCCCGGACGTGGGCGCGGTCGGTTACACCCTGGGGGGTGGTGTTGGCTGGCTGGCGCGTAAGTATGGGTTATCGGCTGACAGCGTGAACGCCTTCGAGGTGGTCACCGCTCAGGGTCGGATCGTGTGGGCTTCGGAGTATGAAAACAGCGACCTGTTCTGGGCGCTGCGCGGCGGCGGCGGCAGCTTCGGTGTCATCACGGGGATGGAAATCCGGCTGTACCCGGTCACCACCGTCTATGCGGGCAACCTCTATTATCCGGCGGCGATGGCGAAAGAAGTCATGACTCGCTTCCGGGAATGGATCGCCACGACACCGGAAGAACTGACCTCTTCGGTGGTGCTGATGAATTACCCGCCCATTCCTGAGGTGCCGGAACCCCTGCGCGGCCAGTCGTTCGTGCAGGTCCGGGGGGCGTATACGGGGCTGATGGAAGACGGCGAGGAACTCCTGAAGTACTGGCGTGAGTGGAAAGCTCCGGCGATGGATATGTTTGGGCCGCTGCCCCTCACACGAGCGGCGGAGATCAGCAATGATCCGCCGAACCCCACCAGTGCGCTGGTGACGGGCGTCTGGCTGAAGGACCTGAGCGACGAGGCGATTGATACGATCATTCGTTTCGGCCTGGCTCCGCACGGCGTCACGGTCAGCGAAATCCGGCACGTGGGCGATGGGGCCATTTCGCGGGTGGACAAGCGCGCCAATGCCTATGGCAACCGCGAGGCCTCGCTGGTGCTCGAAATCATCGGGATTGCGCCGACCCCGGAACTCTGGCAGGCGGCGGACGCTTATGCCCGCGAGTACAAACGCGCGCTGGCCGGGTCGCTCACGGGTGGAGTGTATATCAACTTCCTGGAGGGGGATGAACGCCAGGATCGCACGAAGGATGCCTTCACCGCCGAGAATTACCAGCGGCTGATGGCGATCAAGGCCAAGTACGACCCGCAGAATGTCTTCAGCCACAGCTTCCACATCCCGCCGGCGGCGGACGACCACGCCTAAGGGCGACTCACATCATGGGGGGGGAAGGAAAGGGCAGTCCAGCACTGGGCTGCCTTTTTTATATGGTAGGCGGATGTATCAATCAATCTGATTCTAAGCCGATGAAAGTTTGTATTTCTATCTCAAGTGCGTCTGGCT
>JAIOHO010000677.1 GCA_019912905.1 Anaerolineae bacterium | reverse complement strand
GGCCTTGTTTGCGAGTAAGGTTTGATAAACCGCCAGGGTCTGGGCGTTCACCTGCGCCAGGGAGAATTCCGCCGCCGCCATTCGCCGGCCCACTGCACCCATCTGCTGGCGGCGCACCGGGTCATCGAGGAGCGTCGTCAGGGCCGCGCACAACGCATCGACATTCCCCGCCGGGACCAGCAGCCCATTCTCGCCCTCGCGCACAATTTCCCGGCAGCCGGGCGAATCCGTCGTCACGATGGCCCGTCCACAGGCCGCCGCTTCGATCAGGACTTTGGGGATGCCCTCGCCGTAGGAAGACGGCAGGCAGACGATATGAGTCTGGGCAAACACCTCCGGCATATCGGTCCGGTGGCCCCACCACTCGATCACCCCGCTGCGCTGCCAGTCTTCGAGCTTCTCCGGTGGCACCGAGGCCGGGTTGCCCGACTCGCCGTACCCGGCGATGACGAACCGCGCGCGGGATTGCAGGCGGCGGGCGGCCTCGACAAATTCGCCAATGCCCTTCTGCCACAGCAAACGCCCGGCGAACAGCACCACCGGTTTGCCATCCGGCTCCGGGCGGGGCGCAAACACCTCGACATCGACGCCCGAGCCGCGAATCAACACCGCATGGGCCGCATCAACGAGGCCGCTGCGCACAAAAAAATCGCGGTCATCCGGGTTTTGGAAGATCGTGCAAGAGTTGGGATGGCTCAGGGCAGCACGGTAGGCCAGTTTCGCCCCGGTGCGAATGACAGCAAATTTCGCCCCCGGTGCGACGAAGACGTAGCCCAGACCGCTGACGGCGTTGACCACCGCGGGAATGCCCCTCATCCGGGCCACTGCGCCACCGTAGAGAATCGACTTGATGCTGACCTGATGCACCAGATCGGGCTTGAGATCGCGGTAGAGGCGGTCGATGGCCCGGAACGCCTGAGCCTCATGCAGCGGCGAGGTGCCGTGCTGTTGAAGCGGCAGCGGATGATAGGGCAGCCCGGCTGCCTGAATACCGGAGACATTCACTTCATCGTAGCACGAGGTCGCCACATGCACCTCGTAACCGGCTTCGCGGGCCGCCCGTGCCAGCGGCAGGCGGTGCGTCATGAAAAAACGCGGGATGTTGACCAGATACAGCAGACGAGCAGCCATCATGCGGCCATCAGCGGCGGCAGCCGATGTTCAATCACTTCGGCATACCTCCGGTAAGCGCTCCAGGCACCCTCCACCTGAACCGCCAGCGGGACCCGCACGGACGCCAGAAAGTGTCGCGTAAAAGCGCCGATCGTCCACCGGAAGTCGTCGATCCTGGTCTGATGGACCGCGCGCGGATATTCAATCTCTGAACGATGAGCGGCCATGCGATGACTCAAATCAACCTTTGATACAATTTCACAGTGGAGTCTACCATACGCCGGGCGCTGAAATGCGTCTCCAGGCGATCCTCCGCCAGCATGCCCATGTGCCGTCGCAGCGGCATATCCCCAAGCAGGATGACCAGCGCGCGCGACAGCCCGTCCACGTCACCTGGGGCGGCCAGCAGGCCGGTTTCGCCATCGACCATAATTTCGGGAATGGCGCTGACCGCACTGGCGACGACCGGAATCTGGCAGGCCATCGCCTCCAGAATGACCAGCCCAAAGCCCTCCCACAGGCTCGGCAGCAGCAGCAGGTCGAACGCCGTCATCAACTGCGGCACATCCTCGCGCCAGCCCAGGAACTGTACCCGGTCGCCCAGGCCCAGGGCTTCCGCCTGTGCTTCCAGGTCGGCCCGCAGCGGCCCATCTCCGGCGATCAGCAGGCGGGCGTCGGGCAGCGCCTCCAGCACACGGGCAAAAGCCTGCAAACCATAGGGGACACCCTTCTGCTCGACCAATCGGCAGACGATCCCGGCGACCGGCGTTTCGTCACTCAGACCCAACGACTGGCGCATCGCCTGGCGCGCCGCCTGCCGCTGCGCAGGCTGCTGAGGGACGTAATCCAGCCCATAAGGAATCGTCTCGATCTTGGGCGCAGGCGCACCCTCAACCTCGACCGCAAATCGGGCAATCGACCCGGAGATGGCAATCCCGGCATCGGCCACACGCCACAGCCAGCGGTTCAGGCGGCGATACGGTTCCCGGCGGCGAAAGGCATTGTCGTTGTGCCGACTGGTGACGAGGGCCGCGTTCGGGCAGGCCCAGCCCGCCGTCAGCAGGCCATACAGATCCGCATGAAACAGGTGTGTATGGACGATATGCGGCTTCATCAGGCGCAGCAGCCCGCGCATTCTCGGCGGCAAAGTCGGGTCCAGATCGCCGCGAATGACCAGGCGCTGCACGGGCACATCACGACGGTTCAGCGCTTCGACATACGCATCCATCGGCTTGCCCGGCTCCACCAGCATGATCAACTGGGCATCGATCTGGCGCGCACGCAGCCCGGCCAGCAGCGTCAGCAAGTGCGTCTCGGCACCGGCAATGTTTGTCACTTTGATGACATGGGTCACGCGCAGCATAAGTCGCTAAGAACGAGGCGCTTGTTCCAGATCGGCAGGATGAAGTGGTAAATGGGCATGCGGCGGCTTCTGGTAGCGCTGGCGCAGCCAGATCATCAGACCAGCCAGCACCCCCAACAGCAGTACGCCAAACCCGGCCAGTCTTAAGGCAATATCCGACGGCGCGGCGCTGATCAGCAGGGCCAGGCCGCCAAACACGACACAGATTCCATACACGATGAGCAGGGTTCCCCGCTGCCCGAAGCCCATACTCAAGAGGCGATGCGCCGTATGATCCTTCCCCGCCTGCGCTGGCGAGCGATGCTCAAACAGGCGCGTCCACGTCACCAGATTCACGTCGAAGACCGGCAGGGCCAGCACAAACACCGGGATCAGCCAGCGCAGCGAAAACGGCTGGTCGAATTCCAGCTTCACCGCCAGCACCGCCAGGATAAATCCCAGGGGCAGCGCGCCCATATCTCCCATAAACGTGCTGGAGGGGTTGAAGTTATACACCAGAAAGCCAAAGGCACTGCCCAGCACCGCCGCCGCCAGCAGGCTGACCAGGCTGAGATTCTGAGTCAGGGCGATCAGCATGAAGAAAAATGCGGCAATCGCGGTCACTCCGGCGGACTGCCCATCCATGTTGTCGAGGTAATTAGTCGCGTTGGTGATGACGAAAATCCAGATGACCGTCATCGCCCCATCCAGCAGCGGAAGGCCGAAAAAATTCATGCGTACGCCGGTTGCCACCAGCGCCGCCGCCGCCAGCAGCATGATCGGCATTTTGGTGCGCCAGGACAGGTCATAGCGATCGTCGATCAGGCCGAGCAGCGCCAGCACTGCGGCCCCAGCCAGCACCGCGCCGAATTCGCGCACATGACGCGGAGGGCTGAACAGCAGCAGCGCCGCTGCCAGTGCTACGTAAATTGCCAACCCGCCCATCATTGGCTTGTGGTCGAGATGAATTTTGCGTTGGTTGGGCTTATCCACCACGCCCAGCCGCATCGCCAACTGGCGCGAAAGCGGCGTCAGCGCCAGGGACCCGGCAAAGCCCACAATCAGGATGGGCACAAACTGCATGATTTCGGGCATCCACTCCTCACCCTTGCTTCCGCGTTGGCAGTATAGCGCCGAATCGGGCGGGCGTCTATATCGGTCAGATCGCGCGCGGCGCAGCAGGACGACGAGCTTCGCTGTCTTTCAGAGGCAGCGTTCACTCAGAATAATCGTTCCACCACCAGGCTGAAGGTCCCGCCGCTCAGATAGCCGTTGATGCGCACCTGATAGGTGCCATCGGCAGGCAAATCTGCGGTGAACTGCGGATTGAGGCCGTTCTCGTCGTCCCCGCGCGCCAGCTCATGCCCCTCGGGATCGATCAGCACTGCCACCGGGTCGAAGCCGCTGGCGACCTGCGCCGTGACCAGAATGCGCACACGCTGACCGGCAGCCCCCTGGAACGGGTAAAAGGCATAATCCCCTTGGGACACCGTCTCCTCGACGCTGAAAAGCAGGATGCGCGGCGGATCGAAGGTGGGGGTCGGCGCGACGTTGATGTAGCGCCAGATCAGCCGGTAGGAGCCGACCGTACCACCGCCTGACGAACTGATGTCCAGATGATACAGGCCGCTGACGGGTGCCGTCACCTGGTTGATGAGCGCATTGGGAAATCCGCCGCTGTTGTCATCGCTGGCGATCAGCGTGCCATCCGGCCCGTACAATTCCACTACCGGGTCCAATGCCGTATTCAACGGGTTGGCCGCGATGGTGATGACGTCGCCCGCATTGAGCAGCACGTTCCACACATCGCGCAGGCCGCGCCCGGCGATCTGGCTGTCGTAAGGCGTATCCGCTACTGCCGGGCCACGCGGCACATTCTCATAGATCGTGCCGCTGCCGTAGGAAATCAGGTAATCACCCGTTTCCCCACCTTCGCCCCGAACGAAAATGCTGTATGTACCCGTTTCGGGGATCGGCAGCAGTTGGAGCAGCGCCTCCCCGCCAGCATTCGACGTGCGCGCGCTGGCTCCGCCGATTAATTCACCCGCCGGGTTGAACACCTCAAAAATCGGGCGCAGACGTGTATCCGGTTGAAGTTTGCGCACGTGGATGCTGACAAAATCGTCGGCGCTGGCCTGGAACACGTGCCGGTTCACATCGCCGGGGCGAATCAGGCTGCCGATGACCGGCACGTAGGGTTCGAGCATGCCGTCGGGCACGGCGGTCGCGGGTGTGAGATCGAGTGCCACCGATCGCGGTGTGGCCGTCGGCGCGGCGATAATCGTCGGCGTCACCGGCACGGGCCGTTCGCCAACCCTCAGACTGATCTGGTAATCGCCCGGCCCACCGCCGCCATCCGCCTGGAGGCTGTAGAGACCGTCCTGCCGTAAAAAGATATTGCGCAGCAGCGCCGCCCGATTGCCGCCGCTGTCGTAATCGACGGCCAACGCATCCCCATCCGGGCCATATAGCCACAGTGCCGGATCGACCGTACCCGTAATGCGCGTCATGCGAACGTTGACGTACTCCCCGGCACGACCCGCAAAAGTGTAGACGTGCAGCTGCACCGGTCCGCGCAGAAAGGTCCCAGTGAGGGGAATGCTGCTGTCCAGATCGCCGATCCAGAGTCCCAGGTCCGCATAAGCCGGGGTAGGCGTGGGCACGCCAATCGTTACCGGCGGCGGCGTGGCCGGAATATCAGCGGGGTTGGGCCGGTCGGTATAGCCCAGGCCAAGCTGGTAGCGCCCGCTGCTGCCCTCGGACAACTGCACCATGACCGTATAGACCCCATCGACCGGCAGCCTCGCTTCAATGGTCGGGCCTTCGCCCAGCGTGCGGCCATTGGGCGCATTCAGCGTCAGCGTGACACTGCCCAGTACGTCCAGGCGAATCGGGTCGCCCGCCAGCGCCGAAAACTGCCAGCGGTCTACCTGTGCGGTGCGGTTCAGGTTGCCCTCGGCAGCCTGCCAGAACGCCAGCGGGCGTGGCGGCGCAGCGAATTCAGGCGCAGCCGTGAGCGTGGGCAGCACGGCCAGCGTCGGCAGTTCAGCCGCACCCGGCGCGCCGCAGCCGGCAGCCATCAGGATGAGTAAAACCATGACGATAGACTTGGACATGGAGGCAGACTATCACATACAATAATAAACAGTGCCCATTATAGTGAAGCAATCCGCAGACTGGAAATATTCCCTTCGATGACCCAGACCGCTGTCCCTGCCCTCCAACCGCCCAATTCGACTGTCTCCATCCGCCCGGTACGCTTTCAGGATGTGGAAGCGCTTCAGCGCAACTGCTGGCCGGAGCGTGATGCCGACTCGATCTACGGCTTCATCGGGCGGGTCCGGCAGGCGGCGAAACTCAAGCGCGGGACCGGCGCAGTCGTCCTCGGTCCCACCGACGAAGCCATCGGCTATGGTCAGGGGATGCTGTGGCCGCGCTGTGCCGAGGTCAGCGACCTGATCATCGCGCCCGGTTATCGTCGGCAGGGGCTGGGCACGGCTCTCATCCAATACCTGGTGCGGGCGATCCGCGACCTGAATGCTGACTGTGTGGACATCGGCGCAGCGTTGAGCAATCCTGGCGCGGTCAGCCTGTACCGGCGGCTCGGTTTTCGGGATAGTTATACCCAGATGGTCGCCCTTAACGGTACCGATGAAGAAGTCCTCTACCTGCGCATCAAATTCCCGAAACAGCCGGACTAACCTTCACCCCAGAATTGATCCAGTGCGGCAGCCACTTCAGGCATCTTCTCGAACTGCGGCAGGCCCTTCGTCGGTGCAATGCGGGCCAATTTCCAGTTAGATCGACCCTCGGCCAATGCGGGCAGTTCGTCGAAGCGGACAAAGCCGTCCCGGTCATAGACGACCAGCACCGGCAGTTCCAGCTTCTGGTAAACCGTTTCCAGAATATCCGGCGAAAACAGCTTACCACTGACAAAGTACAGGGGCGCAAATCGCGCGCCGGGCTGATGAGTGGTCGCATAATCATAGTCGGCCAACCCATCGTCCACAGGCCCGACGAAGCTCAGGCTCAGGAAGTAATGAATGCTTGCCCTTGTCCCCAGCAGATCGTAAATCGCCTGACTCCATAATGGATTCGACAGGACCCGATAGGCTTTATCGCTGGCTCCATTTTCGCTGGCCCGCTGCGAGGATACTTTCTGGCTGCGTGCAGTAAAGCCGCTCGGCGAGATCAGCGTCAGCGAATGAAACCAATCCGGCTGCTCCAGCGCAGCGCGCGCGGCGAACTCGCTGGACAGCGACAGCGCAATGACGTCGGCGGGCTGGCCGACTTCCTCGGCCATAAAATCGGCAATGGAATCCGCGTACAGCTCATAGGAATACGTCTGATTGCTGCGCTCGGCAAAACCGAAGCCAGGGAGTTCCAGCGCATAGACGGGGCGGCTGGCGCGATAATGTTCGAAGAGGGGACGCATTTCGTAGGCGGAGGCAGCCGCATTGATGCTGTGAACCAGCACCAGGGGGCGTCCGGCTGCACGAGTATCGCTGTAATAACTCATGCAGCGCCGATGCCGCCCGGTAAATGTCTTGCGGTCGGCCTCAATCGCGGGGGGCAGAGGCAGCCCATGATCGACTCCCCAGCGACTGTAGGCGATCCATGCGCCCACCCCGCCGACCACAGCCAGAAGCACCGTGCGCACAATGGACAATAGATTCGTTCGGGTAGACATCACACGCTCCTTTTTCAGCAGCCTCGATTATGTCGCCCGAAGATGAGTCCTGGCTCAATATCACCTGCGTAGTGGTTAAGTATCCCACCGGATGCGCGCAGCCATTCGCGTCCTTCGGGCTGCTTGCGGCGGGGGCACGGCATCCCATGCCCCCCGAATTTCGCAAAAATTCGATGCCTGGAACGAGCGGCTCTATACCTCCAGCAGCGTACCGTCCCACTGGTAGCGCGCCTTCCAACCGAGCAGGCGCTCGGCTTTGCTGCAATCGACCGGGCTGGCATTGCCCCGGATATGGTCGGCCACCGGATAATCGCCAGGGTAGTGCATCCTCAGCAGGTCCTCGATGGGTTCCTTGCGAAAGATGACGGGCGCGGTGATGTAAAACGCCTCGTGACCGGGCGTGTTGTACTCCATGGACAGGCGGCAGGACAGCGCCGCGTCCCGCACATCGACCGTCGTCCAGAAAGCGCCGGAAAAACTGTCTTTGGCCGGAGCTTCCCGCATTTCCGCCAAATGTTGGTAACTCGGCTCATCCAGCACCGCCGTGAAGCGCAGGCTGACCAGCGACATATCCGGCGTGCGGCGCAGGAAGCCCTCGCACAATTCCTCGCCGATCATTTTGGACAGGCCGTAAGTGTCCTGCGACAGCAGCGGATGGGCCTCATCAATGGGGATGTAGGTCGGGTTGAAGTGCCGGTGCAAATAGGCCTGGCCCAGCGCCGACAGGCTGCTGGCGGTGACGACGTTTTTGATGCCCAGGATCGCCGCCGCTTCCAGGATATTGAACTGCGACATCACATTGTTGCGAAAGACGACTTCAGCCGTGTGGCGCACCGGCGAGGGAATCGCAGCCAGATGAATTACGGCGTCGTGGCCGCTCATAATGCCGACTACCTGACCGAGATCCTCACAGTCCACGACTTTGGTGCCCCAGGGCCGCACCGGATGCAGGTCGGCGCAGGTCACTGCGTACCCATGCGCGCGCAGTTCCTCCACCACCACCCGCCCGATGCGGCCATCACTGCCAGTCACCAGTACTTTTTGGATTGCCATAAACTTTTTCCTGTCTGCAATGGTTTCTCGAATCCCACGCGGATTATAGTTTATAATATCCGGCGGTCACAATAGAGCATTGAAAAGGATATTTTAAGATGCCACAAGACATGCGGGTTGCAATCGGACAATTTTATGCAGCGACGGACGACTATCTAACCTTTGCCCAACAGCTCGGGGTCAAGGGGGTGCAGTTCAACATTCAGCGGGCAACTCAGGATTTGCCGGATCACCTGGGTTACTGGACTCTGGAGGATCTCAAACGCCTCAAGCAGCGCGTCAACGACTTCGACCTCGATCTGGAAGCGATCGAAAATATCCCGCGTCTGTTTTACCTCAAGGCCATGCTCGGCCTGCCGGGGCGCGATGAACAGATCGAGAATTACCAGAAGATCGTGCGCAACATGGGCGAGGCTGGCATCCCGATTCTGGGGATCAACTGGATGCCCAACAGCGTCTGGCGCACGCCGATGGCGATCGGTCGCGGCGGGGTGCGGGTGACGGCCTTTGATATGGCGCTGGCCGAAGCCGGGGAAGTCACCAACGGCGTGGTCGAGGTCGCCGAAGCCGAAGGCCGCACCTTCAGCGCCCAGCAGATGTGGGACAACTACCTGTATTTCATGGAACGCGTCATGCCCGTCGCCGAGGAAGCCGGTGTGAAACTGGCGCTGCACCCGGATGATCCGCCGGTAGCGGAACTGGGCGGCATCGCGCGCTTGTTCGGCAGCCCGGACGGTTTCAAAAAGGCTATCGAATACGTGCCCAGCCCCAATCACGGCCTCGATTTCTGCATGGGCTGTTTCTCCGAAATGTATTATGCCGACCAGAGCAGCGGCGAAGGCGTGCTCGATGCCATCCGTTATTTTGGCTCACGCGGGCGAATCTTCTACGTCCATTTCCGCGACGTGCAGGGGTGCGTCCCCAATTTCCAGGAATGCTTCCTGGGCGAAGGCAATGTCGATGTCGTGGCCGCCATTCGCACGCTGAAGGAAGTTGGGTTCGACGGTTTCATCATCGACGATCATGTGCCGCACATGCTGGACGACAGCCAGTGGAATCACCGGGGCCGTGCCTGGTCCACCGGCTACATCATGGCCCTGGTCGAAGCCGTGAATAAGCTGACTTAACCAATGCTCATGTAAGGTCGTCTCCCTCGGAGTAATCTGAGTCGCAGACATCGAAATCCGTAGCAAGGAGACCACAGCATGGCACGAGCGATCTGGAATGGGGCGGTGTTGGCAGAAAGTGACACCTATGAGATGGTGGAAGGCAATGTCTATTTTCCGCCAGACACGATCGACAAGACCTATTTTCGCCCCAGCAGCTCACACACCACCTGCCCCTGGAAGGGTCTGGCGAGTTATTACGATGTGGAAGTGAACGGACAGGTCAACCGTAACGCAGCCTGGTATTATCCTCAGGCCAAACCCGCGGCACAGAATATTCAGAATTATGTCGCCTTCTGGCATGGGGTAACGGTCGAAAAGTAGATTCGAACGAGTTTCAAAGCCCACAAACGGGAGTCGGCTGGCAAGCGGCTCTCGTTTTTTGTGTTCTTAACCCTATGCACGCGGATAGGGTTTACCATGAATGCGTCCGGGAACTCGCTATCGAAAGCCAGGGGATACTCGTGATACACTTGGATACCCGGCAGCCTTGAGCGATTCAGAGGGAGATCGTGACGGATATATTGGATCGCGTCATCTACGGGAAATCATCCAACCATGACCACGTCGCAGCCCTGAGTGCCGCGCTGACCGCCGAAGATGCGGCAGCCTGGCGTCCGCTGGTGACCCTGGCTCCCCCATCCGAATCGAGCGGCAGCGCATCGAAAGCGGTCGGTGTATTCCCCGGCCCAGGCCACAATTTTTTGCTGGCGGCAGCAGATCAGGATGGGGACGAAGCGCGTATCGAAATCGTGTTGATTCCGCGTAAACTACTCTTGCAGGCCGCTGGCAATCTCGACCCGCTGCTGTCGCTGGTCATGCAGCCCGCCGGGATTGAGGTTTATGATCCCAAGGCCACGCTGCCGCCGCTGGATACGCCGGCCCTGCTTCCCTGGCAGTTTGATGATCGAGTCGCATGCTTTCACGCTTTACTGCACGAGCATGCAGACGGTCGCATAGACGACGTGCTGCGCTTGCTCGGCGCGACGCTGGACGAACGCCGCCTGTTGGTGTGCGGCTTTGCGCCGGAAACCCGGACACGACTGCTGCTGGTCGAGGGGCTGATGGCACTGCTGCCCGCGAATGCTCGTGCAGAATTGACCTTCTCCACCTGTGCCGACGAAGCGCCTGCCTCCGGCGCGCGCGTGATCTTTGCAGATGCGGTTCACGACACCGAGCGGCATAGTTACGATGCAGCCTCCCATTCATTTCCTGACAGCCCGGACCTCCTGGAAATCCCATACATCGGACTGCTGCGCGATCTGTGGCAGGACGATGAGTCGAGCTTCCTGCGACAGTTGGAGGAACTGGAACCCATCGCCGATGCACTCCTGCCCGGTCAGGAACTCCTCGCCGGGCTGAATCAACTGGCCGGTCAGACCCGCTTCAATGAACAGGTCCGCCGCGGTGAGGCGGTTGACCCGGAAGCGTTAAAATCGGTGTTGGGCAGCAATATTCCTCTGTCCCCGGACCTGGAGGAGCGCTACGGCGAACGACTGCTGGATCATGCGCTCGAAGCCCGCGACAGCGAAGCTGCGCTGGTGGTCGCCCTGAAGATGGATGAAGACCCAGCGCTGGATGCGGCGCTGAATGATGTGCTCATTGCGAGCCTGGACACTCAGCCGGATGCCGTCTACTTTTTCGTCCGCACCCGCCTGAACGATGCGATGGAAGCCGACTCACGCTGGATCAACCGGCTGCACACCGCCGCCCTGGTCTCGCTGCGGGTCGCCATCAGCGATGCCGACGGCGAAACGATTATGAACTGGCTGCGGTTGATCGCCCGCGAACCGGCCAGCTACGGACTGGCCGAAATTCTCCGCGAAGGCATCCTGGCAACACAGGCCCGCGCCCGCGCCGATGGCGACCTGGCCCGCTATCTGATTACGCTGGCGATCAAACATACACCGGATATTCTGGATACGCTGCTGGCAGACCCGGCGCTGCTGGCGATTCTGCCCAATAACCTGGGGCTGGTGCTGCGCGATCACGCCGGAGACCCGCTTTATACCCTGCAAAATCGCGGCCCGGAATTATTCCTGGTCGCAACCGCCCGGTCCGCCCGTGCCCAGGCCGCCAGCCCCTTCACACCGGAAGTCATCGACCAGATCTGGAGGCTGTATACCGCCGGGCAGACGTTCAGCCTGCCGGAACATTACCTGCCGGAGACGGTCATCGATATGCTGGCCCAGGCCGGACCGGACTGGCTGCCACCTGAGATCCTCGAACACCTGGCGACGCTGATCCTGGCAGATGGTCGCGACAAGTTGTTCATGACCTTCGCCGCGCATCTGGCCGAGCAGGAACAGCTCATCCCCCTGCTTGGGTCCGCCCTGCAAGACAGCCAGCGCAGCCTGGATGATGTCATCACGCTGGTCAGCCAGCTGGCCGCCGCCGGTCAGATCGACCAGCAGGCTACGGTCGATGTCTACGTCATGCTGCTGCAAGAACGCGAATGGCGGCAGACCACCCTGCCCCTGGTGGAGCAGCTCGCCCGGTTGATCCAGCAGCACCCGACCCTCAACATCGAGCCAGACATGATCTGGCGGCTGCTTGATGTGGCAATGGCTGCGCGTTCCGAGATGGTGGCGCGGGTCGGCGCGCAGCAGCTTTTTAACGACATCGAGCAGGTGGATGCTGCCGGGAATAATGGCGAGACCGATGCTCAGTTAACCGAATCGCTGCTGCGGCTGTACGAAAGTTTACAGTGGAGCACCCAGGCTCGTAATTACGTCATGAAGTGGTGGCGCGACTTCGTACATCGCCAGCCGCTGGCCCGCCTGATCCGCCTGGACAAAGCGATGGAGAGCAAAAAGACGCTGAACGACTGCCGCGCGGTCGTGCAAACCTCGCTGGCCTTCCGCCGTATGCTCGGCACGCGCACGATGGCGGAGTTTGCCGACGTGATCAACCTGATCTTCAGCCTCCTCGAAGCGATTTCCGAGTCGTTTGATCCATCGCCCAGGCAGCCGACCAGCTTTGATGAAGAAACAATCCGCTCCGAACTGGATGCCCGGCGCGGTGACATCACCGACCACCAGTGGCGCATCCTCGCCAAAAACTTTAAGGAACTGGCCTCGCTTATCGGCGTGATGGGCGACCATCGCAGTCGGGGCAGCCTCGTCCGCCAGAACGTCGATCGCCAACTGCTGGCCGGGATGCAGCAGCCGGAAAGCGCCGTGGACGCCATGAAATGGATCGCGGGTTATCTGGAAGGCGTTCAGGATCGGGGGAGTGACGAATCGGAATGATGGCTTAGGGCTGCCAGCTCAGGTTGCCTTTCAACACCCCATCCCCGGTCAGCGCGCGAAAATCGGAGCCATCGGCGTTCAGCACATAGACTTCCGTCTTCTGACTATCCCAGGAAATAAACGCAATCTGGCGGCCATCTGGCGACCACTGCGGGTGCTCGCGGAATAAGAGGCTCGTCGTCACAAGGCGTTCCAGGCGGTCCGTTTGATCCCGCGCCAGGAAGATGCCCTCACTGCCATCGTGATACCCGGCCATCAGGAAGCGCGTCGGGTCGTATTCATGCGGCAGCAGATATTCGTAGTTGTAGACGTCGATGGGTGCCAGCCCGGTCCCATCCAGGTTGACACGAAAAGCGACTTCGCCATCGCCGGGCACGCTGCGAAAATACAGGCCGCTGCCATCGACAAACCAGACCGGCGTATACTGGTTGCCCGCACCCTGCTCGACGACACGGCGGAGATTTTTGCCGAACTGATCCATCACGTACAGGGTGCTGCCGCCTCGGTCGCGTCCCTCGAAGGCGATCTGGCGGCCATCCGGCGACCACACCGGGCGGCCTGCGCTGACCCGCCCCTGTGTCAGGCTGTGCGCCAGCCCGCGCTGGAGGTCGAGCAGATAGATTTCCTGCTGAGGATTGAGCCAGACGTTGTAAGCCAGGTAGCGCCCGGCGGGCAGCAGTGGCGAAAAGGCCAGCACGACGGCGATCAGCAGCCCGTTCAGACCAATACCCCACAGACCGCGCTGGAGACAGGGTCCCATCATTCAGGAAGGTCGCCAGCTCAGGTTGCTCTTGGGCTTGCCGTCGTGGGTAATCTGCCAGACGGATGCACCATCGGCACTCATGAGGTAGACCTCCGATTCACTGACAGTCCCCTGTGACAGGAAGGCAATCAGGCGGTCATCCGCCGACCACTGCGGATTCTCGCGGAACATCACCCGGCCATCCCGAAGCTGCCGGGTCTGATCGCCTTCGGTGACGTAGATTCCCCATTCGCCATCGACAAAACGCTGCGACAGAAAGCGGTCGGTGTGCGACACGCGGTAGCGTTCGTCCGATTCAATCTGCTGTAAGTGGCTGCCATCCGGGTTCACCCGGTACAGAGTCACGGTGGTTTCGCCACCCGCCACCCGCCGGTAAGACCGGAAGATGATCGCGCGGCCACCCTCGATCCACTGCGGCGCATACTCACTGGCCCCGGAATCCACGCTCAGACGGCGCAGATGGCGGCCATCCGCATCCATGACGTACACACCGCGCACGCCGTCACGCCAGGACTCGAAGGCGATTTTGCGGCCATCCGGCGACCAGGTAGGGCGAATATCTTCCCCCTCATTCTGGGTGAGGTTGTAAGCCACGAGATGATCGACATCGAGCAGAACGATCTCTCGATTGCCGCCCAGACTGATGTCATAAACCATCTGGCGGGTCGGCACCTGCGCGCCGAGGCTGACCGCACCCGCAATCCCCACAAACAAGCCAAGATTCAGCAGAACCACTACGACCGGTTGCAGCAAGCGCATCAGGCCTCCAACTCAATCACCCGCGACTGCGCCAACCGCCGGATGACGGCCTCCATCTCGCGCACTTCGCGCAGGTAATTTTTGCTCCAGCGCAGGTCAAACCAGTCCCGCCCTTCCAGCGTAACCAGCAGGATGTGGCCGGGATCGCCATCGACCAGGGCAGGCAGCACCGGCAGCTGATGTTGATGCGCATAATCCAGCGCATTCCACACCCAGCCGGATAATAACGAGTTTTTCGAGAGGACCGCCACCATACACATGGCCCGGGCAAGCTGCAAGTTGACCTCCGCGTGCCAGCTCGGAGTGCCGGGCGTCAGCGACTTGGCAGGCCACACGTCCAGCCCATGCATCCACAGCGCTTCCCGCAGCCGCCGGACACGGCGAATATCGCTAAAGCTGTAGGTGAGAAAGACGGAGTCTCTCATACCGATTGATCTCATCAGGTTGACTCCATAGTACCAGAAAACGCGCCTGAAAACTGCACGCAATCGCGCGGCCTGCCGCTGAACCATACGCTATACTAGGGGAGAATGGGGCGCTAGAGCACGCGGCACACAGCCCCAATGAGTATGGGAGATTACCGGGCGCGATGATCGAATTTTCCTGCCACACCTGGGCATTCAACGACCTGACTCTGCCGGAGGCGCTGGGCACGATTGCGCGCCTGGGCTTTCGCCGGGTCGATATTGGCAGCGGCACCCACCTCAATGCGGCCCGCGCCGCCGAACGTCCCCAGGCCGTCGCCAGCGAAATCCGCGAGGATCTGTCCACGTTCAATCTGAATGTGGCCGACCTGTATCTGATGCTGCCGCGCATCTCCATCGACGCGGAGGACAAGCGGCAGGCCGAAATCCAGTTGTACCGGGCGCTGCTGCCCTTTGCCCAGGCCATCGGCACGCCGGGCATCACACTCTCGCCCGGGCTGGCGCATCCGGCGGATGATGTCGAAGCACGGGATCGCACGGTCGCTGCGCTGCGCGATATGGTCAAGGCGGGCAAGGCGGCAGGCCTGCACATCAGCATCGAGCCGCACCTCGATTCGATGGCCCCGACGCCGGAGGCCGCGCTCAAGCTGGTGACAGAGGTGCCCGGCCTGCAAATCACGCTGGACTGGGCGCACATGGTCTGCCAGGGCATTCGGGACAAGGATATTCTGCCGCTGCTGCCGCATACCCGCCACGTGCACATCCGCCAGGCCGCGCGCAATAAGCTGCAAACCCGCTTCGACCAGGGGAAAATCGACCTCGCCAGTGTCTATGAGACACTCACCGGGGCGAACTATACCGGTGTAATCTGTGTAGAATACATGAAGACTGTCGGCTGGCACGGCATGGCCGACGTCGATACGACTGCCGAAAGTGTCCGCGTGCGCGACACCCTGCGCGAGGCACGCAGCCGGGCCGCAGCGATCGAGCATGAATAGCGGGAGGATGCAATGGCCGATGTCATCATCGTCGGCGGCGGCTTGAGCGGGTTGGCCGCAGCCTACGCTCTGGAACAGCAGCATGTTTCCTATACTCTGATCGAAGTCAAAGGACGTCTGGGCGGCAGCATCAGCAGCCAGCGGCGCGCGGGATTCGTCATCGACGGCGGGCCGTTCATCCTCTATCAATCTGAGGCCTGGCCGTGGCTAAGCGACCTGGGACTGGAGGACGCTATCTACGAAATCGGACGTTTGCCGGATGGCAATCGGCTGATCGCGTTCAAGGATGGCACCCAGAGCCTGGTCGATGCGCTCGTTCAGCGGCTGCACAGCGGCCAGGTGATGCCGCGTATGTCAGTCAGCACCCTGGGCCTCGTCGAGGATCAGTTCACGGTCTGCCTGGAAAATGGCATGGTCATTCAGGCCGCCGCGCTCATCATCGCGGCCCCAGCACGCTACGCCGAGCGCATGTTTTATACCTTCGAACCAGCCATCAGCGAAAAGCTGCTGCGCTTTCGTTACGACACCATCACACGGGTTTCGCTGGGGTATCGTCAGGGGCAGGTGACGATTCCGCTGGAGCCGCCGCCGGATGCCGGATTCGCCTTTGGCTACTGGACAGAGAGCGAAACCCGTGTCCCGCCGGGGCATGTGCTGCTGCAAATCGGCGTGCGCTATCCCCTTCCCAGAACCAGGCCGGAAACCCTGGTGGCGGAACTCCAAAAGGATATGGGCTGGCCCGACCCGATCGTGGCCGACACGAATTACTGGCCCGAAGCGCACTGCCTGAACCCGCACCATCATGAACACCAGGCAGTAATGGCGGCGATCGACGCGCTGCTGCCCGCCGGGGTCGCCCTCATCGGCAGCGATTATCACGGCGATCGGGTCGAAGCGCGTATGGCGCAGGGCCGCACCGCTGCGGAGAAGGTGCGGACATGGCTGACCCGCTAGCCCGTTTCCCCAACCTGTTTCGGGAGACCAGCCTCGGTCTTACCGGGATGACCGCTCAGTTCCGGCAGATGGACGCGCCCCCGAACCCGGCACTCATCAGCAACGTCAACTGCGTGCCATTCGTCGGGGCACAGTGCGTAATTATCACGCTGGAGGACGGCCACGTCGATATTCCGGGCGGCACGCTGGAACCCGGCGAGACTTACGAAGCAGCACTGCATCGTGAACTGATGGAGGAAACCGGCGCGCGGGTGCTCGACTATGCGCCCCTGGGAGCATGGTTCATTACCTCCAGTCTGGCGGAACCCTACCGGCCTCATCTGCCGCACCCCGCAAGCTGCCGTTTCGTCGTTTACGGCGACGTGGAACTGGTGCGCAACCCGACGCTTCCGCCGGGCGGCGAACGGGTGCAGCGCGTCGATGTGGTGCCGGTATCGATCGCGGCGGTGCGCTTTCGGGCCAATGGGCGGCGCGATCTGGCCGAGCTGTATACCCTGGCGGCGGAGCAGCGAGTTCAGCACAAAAACAGGGTGCGCGTCGAACGCCTCGACCATCTGGTGCTGACGGTGCGCGATATCGAGGCGGCAGTCGATTTTTATACCCGCGTGCTCGGCATGCAGGCGGTGACCTTCGGAGCCGGGCGCAGGGCGCTGCGCTTCGGTTCGCAGAAAATTAATCTGCACCAGGCGGGGGCGGAATTCGAGCCGAAAGCAGCCCGACCCACCCCCGGTTCTGCCGATCTGTGTTTCATCACCCTGATGACCCTGGACGCGGTGATCCAGCAGGTCCAGGCCTGCGGCGTACCCATCGAAGTCATGCCCAGCCAACGGACCGGCGCACTGGGCACCATCGAATCCATCTACCTGCGCGACCCCGACGACAATCTGATCGAGATTTCGACTTACAAAGGGGACAACCCATGAACGACGAACTGAGCGGCCAGTTGGTAGCTTCCCACTGGCGTATCCCCGAATACGCGCTCGATTCGCTGTGGCTGGAAACGGAGTCCGAAGCCCTGCAAACCACCGGGGCCACGGGTCTGTTCGAACTGACCGTACCGGCTCCGATGCTCACCCTGCGTTGGGGCGGCGACTCCGGCCCGGCGCTGGCCCGCTTCCGCTGGCAGGCGGACAATCTCGGCTGGGATGGCAGCGCGCGCATTGGCGGCTACGTCGATGCGCTGCACCTCACCTCGCTGGAGCGTTCCGAACTGGCCGTCGCGGTCCTGACGATTGGCGGCCAACCGCTCAGGCCGGGCGCAGTCGTCTATCCCGATATGCACGCGCGCAACCGGGTGCCTTACCCGGTGCCGAGTTTTGAAGATGGGCTGGCCGACGATGTGGCCGAGGACGTCACTACCTGGCTTGCGCCGGAGGACAGCCCGCTGATGACGCTGGCTCAGGATGCGCTCATGAATAAACTGCGGGTGTACTGTTTCGGGCATCTCGCAGCCGCTGCCGGGGGCTGGCACTGGCACTTCGGGCTGCCGATCCTGCTGGAGTCGATTACCTTGTTTGCGCCCTGACCGGGGGCGTGAGTTTTGCCAGGTACGCCGCGCCATCGAACAGGGAGCGCGTCGCGTGAGCCTCATCCAGGGCCGCGGCAGGCAGCAGGCCGTAGGTCTCGCGGGCCACGGCCACGGTGCGCAGCGAGCCAGCCACCACGACTAACGACTCCGGGGCGCGATCTGCCTGATTCAGCGCGTGTTCCAGTTCGGGGACGATCTCGACCGTCGCATACGCAAACGGATGTCGCAGATAGAGGTCTTCGGGCAGTGCCGCCCGGTGGCCCGGCGCGCGGGTGAGGACGATGTGAAAGCGCGGCGAATCGAACACCCGCAGGTAATGGAAGGCGTCTTTGTCATTCAGCAGGCCGATGATGATCCGCACTGGCTCCAACTGCCCGGTCAATCGGGTAATCTCGGTCAGCAGGTAGCGGGCCGCTTCCGGCGTGTGGCCGCCGTCGATCAACACCCGCCGCCCGTGAATTTGAACCTGTTCCAACCGGCCCGGCAGCGTGCCGAAATCGATCTCATGCTGAAAGGTCCGGCGCGGCACGATTCCGCGTTCGAGCAAATTCTCCCAGGCCGCCAGCGGCAGCAGCGCTTCGGACTTTTCGTGCGGCAGGTTGCGCCCGCCGGTGAGATGCAGCCGTGCATGCTGGAAGCGTGCCTCAGCCCGTAGAATCATGAAGACGTCCGTGTCCTGCTTGACCGTGACCGCGTGGCCGCCGGGTTTGATGATGCCCGCTTTGTGCCAGGCGACCGACCGCAGTGAGCCGCCCAGCATGGCAGCATGTTCGGCTTCGATGCGTGTGAACACGGCCAGCGTGTTATCCACCACGTTGACGGCATCCCAGCGTCCGCCCAGCCCGATTTCGAGTACCACGACATCCGGCTGCTGGCGGGCAAACCACCACAGCGCCAGAGCCGTCGCCTGCTCGAACGTACTGTAGGCGCGCCCCAGGCTGTTCGCCGCCGCCGTCACCACCTTGACGCCCTGGACAAAATCGGCTTCTGGGATGACCTGATCGTTAAAGACGAAACGTTCACGGAAACTGTGAAGATGAGGGCTGGTGTAAAGGCCAACGTTCAGACTCGCTGCGCGCAGCAAACGGGCGATCTGATAACAGGTCGTTCCCTTGCCGGTCGAACCCGTGACCACCACTGCGCGCAGAGCATGCTGGGGGCTGCCGATCCGGGCCAGCAGTTCCTGCATAGGCCGCAGCGTCGCCGGATACTCGCTCTGGCGCACAGGCTGGCACAACTGATTGAGGGCTTCCATGTAGGTCGTCATTCGTTCGACCGGTCCGTCCAAATATCAAGCCCACTCTAACAATAAGGCCCCCAAACAGCAATAGCCTCTCAGCACCAGCCGCATCGAAGACCTGTGTTCCACAATCGTTAACGGGCTTTTAATGCAGGTCTGGCTTGCCTTCTTAGTGAAAGTTATGATAGACTATCCTCACACATGATCCAACCAATGTCTAATCGTTATAAACGTGTCTGAAGATCCCTACCACTCTACCAACCCACATACCGCTGTTTCCACCTGCCGAGTCCCAGAGTTGGACCGGCAGTTTCTCTTTGTCTACCAGATGAGGATACAACCCCTTGGACGAAGGTGATTTATCGAGTTTGATAATTCTCCTGCTGTTGATCGCCACCTATGCGCTGGTGACTCTGATCTACAGCACGCTGACGAACGCTCGTCAGACGCCGCTCCGTGAGCAGGCAGAATCCGGTAATGCCCGTGCGCAGCGGGTGCTCCGCCTCCTGGAGCGTTTGGCGCGGCTTACAATCACCTATCAGTTCAGCCTGCTGCTGCTCAATGTGGGCATCACAGCCGTCGCCACCCTGCTGATCGCCCAGCCTATCGTGCAGAATGATCCAAGCGTCGTTCCGCTGGCGGTTTATGCGCTGGTGCTGGCTGGGACGATGCTGGCGACGCTGTTTTTTGGGCAGATTATCCCGTCCACGGTCGGCAGTGCCTATGCCGACATGCTGGCGGCACGTCTGAGTGGGCTGGCGCAGTTTCTGATTATTCTCTTTACGCCGGTGGTCTACGTCTTGATGGCCCTCAGCAAATTTATCGCCGGGATGGTGGGCGGGGACAGCATGGCCGTTTCCGTCACCGAAGAAGAAATTATGACGCTCATCGATGCCGGGCAGAAAGAAGGCACGATCGAGGATGAAGAAAAGGCGATGATCTTCTCGGTGCTCC
>JAIOHO010000676.1 GCA_019912905.1 Anaerolineae bacterium | reverse complement strand
TCTAATCCCTATTTGAGTGTGATTCGGTCCGCTAGATTTCAGGCCGACGTCACCAGGCGCTGCAAGACTGGAATAATCTGACGGGCCGCCTGCCCCCGATGGCTGATGCGATTCTTCTCCTCCACCGGCACCTGACTCCAGGGGATGGCATAACCCTGAGGGATAAACACGGCATCGTAGCCGAAACCTTCGCGGCCTCCATCTTCAACCTGCGCGATGCGGCCCTCGCAGACCCCGCGCACCGTTTCCAGATGATCGTGGTGAGCGACCGCGATGACGCACACAAAACGCGCCGTCCGCTGCGCGTCGGGGGTGTTTCCCAGTTCGTGCAGCAGTTTCTGGCGGCGCTGGGCCATCGTCAGACTGGGGCCGCCGTAACGGGCCGGGTAGATTCCGGGCGCGCCGTCCAGCGCATCGACAAACAGGCCGGTGTCATCCGCCAGAGCGGGCAGGCTGCTGGCCCGGGCATAGGCTTGCGCCTTGAGGCTGGCATTGGCCTCCAGGGTGTCCCCATCTTCCTCAACCTGCATTTCCGCCAGCCCGACTTCCCGCAGGCTGACCAGGCGCAGCGGTACCTCAGCCAGCAGAGTCTGATACTCACGCACTTTGCCGGGGTTGCTGCTCGCAACTAGTAAATCCATTCGCGCATTCCTTCGAGTAAGTCTGTCCGCAGTCATTGTAGCGCAGGCTGCCCGAATCCAAACAGGCGAGCGGACTGGCTCGCCTGGATCGGATCACGGCAGATTTAACTGCTGGTGAGGAAGCTGTCCAGCACCTGCTCGACCTCCGCTGGATCGAGGAAGCCATACCAGCGGTGGACCACCTGGTCGTTGCCGTCGATTAACACATACTGCGAGCGGTCGGTAATCCCGTATTTCCGGCGGGTCGGGTTCAGGCTGATGTCATCGAAATCGAGCATGACAAACTCGATCTGGTCACTGTACTTGGTTTTCAGCCCATGCACGATGGGCGCATTCCGCTGACAGGTCGTTCACCAATTGGCATACGAATCGATAAAGCGGGGTTGGGCTGCGCTGGCCGCAGCGACCTCCTGAACCGGCGCGGAAGCCTCTGCGGTCGGGGTCGGCGCAGCGGCGCTTGGAGCCGTGGTCAGCACCACAGTCGAGTTTGCCGGGGCACAAGCCGCGGCCAGCAGCGCCAGCGCGCCCAGGAACACGAAACACAGCAATCGTTTCATAATGACCTTTCGATTAAAAATTGTACCCTTATGCGGCAGCATACTCTAAAATGATTACGGAAAAATGAATGCTTTCGGATAACTCGATGAAACGCCGCACCTTCATCCTCTGGGCGACTGTCGCAGCGGCGGGCGGGCTGCTGCTCGATCGCGCCGGGGATTACTGGCTGATCCAGAAACAGCTTGCCTACTCGCCGCTGCTGCCGACTCTGCCGGTGATGCCGACGCCGGTCCCGCGCAGTGATTGGGATGCGCGGCCCGTCAATCATGAGGCTGCCAGCGAATTTGGATTCGATACCCCGGATAACCCCAGCGGCTGGCTCGATTACCCGCAGGATCTGACCGGCGTCTATCACACGGTCGCCATTCATCACAGCGCGCTCTCCCGCGAGGAGCACGAAACCATGCGCTCGATTCAGGATGGGCACATGGATGGACGGGGTTGGGCGGACATCGGCTATCACTTCGGCATCGACGCCGATGGTCTGCTGTATGCCGGGCGCGACATCACGGCGCGCGGCGCATCGGTCGAAGGGGGCAATACCGGCGTAATTGGCGTCGTAGTCATGGGCAATTTTGAAATTGAAACGCCGACCAATCCGCAGCTCACCGCCCTGCAAACCCTGGTCAACTGGCTGGCGCAGACTTATCACCTGACGACGCTGGCAGGTCACAGCGAACTAAATAACCAGACGGTCTGCCCAGGACATTATCTGAAAGTCTACCTGGATCTGCTGGCGAAGGGTGCCGGATTGCAGCGACCGGTTTAAGGAACCCGCACACGTCGGGCGGTGTACTTCCTGGAAAATAAGGAGCCGATCGACATGATTAAATGGCTGAGAAAGAACTGGCCCTGGGCCGCGTTCAACCTGACGGCGCTCACGATTATGAGCGTGCTGCTGGTGCGAGGCTTATCCGAAGACCCGACTTATTTGGTCACGCTGGCGCCGCTCTTTGAATACAGCGGCAAATGGGCCATTCGTTTTCTGCTGTTGTGCCTGTCGATGACTCCCCTCCATACGCTGTTTGGCTGGCGGACCGGGCTGAAACTGCGCAAGTCGGCAGGTTTATGGGCCTTCGCGTTCGCCGCCGTTCATTTTCTGCGTTATACCGGCTTCCGGCCCACCGATTTGCGCTGGCTCCGTGATAACTCCCAGATTTATATCCTCATGGGACTCACCACCCTCAGCATCCTGTCGCTGCTGGCCCTGACCTCCAACCGGTGGGCCATGCGCTGGCTCGGAAAAGGATGGAAGCGGCTGCACCGGCTGGTGTACCTCGCGGGCACGCTGGCCGGGGTCCACGCTATCCTCGCCTTCACCAACGGCAAGCGCTACTTCATGGAGGGCGAACCCTCTGCCCGTGAGTTTTATATCTACCTGATAGTGGTCGTGGTCCTGCTGGCGCTGCGACTGCCATTCGTGAAAGCGGCTGTCGCGCACCTCAAACGCAGACGGGCCGCGCCCGCCGTGACAAAAACGCCGGTCCCCGCGCTCGAATGGCTGGCCCCGGCATCCCTACCTGACCCTGCCGACGAGCCTGACCTGCTGCCCGATGAACACGACGAGCCTGAACGAGTACTCGCTGAACCCTGATCGCCGCGCGCATCCTGAAGACTGCCTTACGAATTTCAGATCTATAGACTTTTCACGCCGATCCTCTTTTATAATCAGCCTATATCGGCTGGGCGACGCGGCAGGCCAGGGAAGCCATTGAGGACTTATCCTAGCCGGACGACACCTCTTGTTCGTCCGCCTCGCGGGACACATCCACCTGTCGCGGCAGGCCGATCCACAGGGCCACGCATCCGACCAGCGGGAACAGCATGGCGGCCTCCAGGCCAAAACGTTCTGCCGCCAGACCAATAAGCAGCGGCACGACGCTGCCGATCAACCCGAACAGGTTGCCAATGGTCATGGCAGTACCGCTTTGCCCTGGCAGGGCCGTGTACAGGTTGCCGCTCAGGATCGCATACCACCCGGCATTGAAGAAGCCGATCACCCCGATCAGCACCAGCTTGGGAATCAGGCCGGGGACGATCAGAAAGGCCGTGTATAACCCAAACTCCAGCGCCGCGCTGAAACGCAGGTAGGTGACGCCGCGCACGCGATTCAACAGCGGAATCAGGGCAAAATCCCCGACCAGGCCGACGCCGGTCCAGATTGCCACCGCGAGTCCCGCCTGCGCTTCCGGGACGCCGACTACATCCACAAAATACAGCGCCAGGTAGCCATGCAGAATATCCAGCATAAAATCGGAGAATTCCAGCAGCAGCATCCAGCGCACCACCTCGCGGCGGCGCAGCGCCCGGCCCGCCTCGCGAAAACCGGCTCGCAGCCCGGCCCAGAATGGCAGCGGAGATTCCGCCGGGTGACTGTTGGCCGGAAACGGCAGCCTCCACAGGACCAGCAGCGCCCCGACCGCCAGCACCCCCACCAGCAGATAAAAGGCCCGCCAGCCCAGCCCGGCAGCCACAAACAGGCCGACGAGCAGCGCGCCGCCGACCACCCCCAGCGACCCGGAGAAGGTCCAGCGGGCCATATTCTGCTCGTGCCGCTCCGGTTCGAGGTCCATCAATGTGGACTGCGACAGGCCGACAAATGCGCCCGACGAGGGGTGGAGCAGGATCATCGCGGCCAGCAGCGCCGCGTAACTCTGGCTGCCAGAGATCAGCCAGGCGGCCAGCGCGAACCCAACTGCTCCGCCCATGACCAGCAGGCGGCGTTTCCAAACATCGCCCAGGATGCCCAGCACCGGCTCGAAAAACAGGTTCGCCAGCAGCGGCGGCAGCGCCAGCAGCAGGCCCACCTGGTCATACCCCAGACCCAGATCGGTGCGAATGAGCGGCAGGGCGGCTTCCTGCGCGCCATAAGCGAACTCATCCAGAAATTCGATGGCGAGCAACAGCAGCACGAAGACTGCCGGTCCGCGCAAGCGCCGGGCAAACCGCGAGCGTATCCTCATGAGGACTATTCCTTTGTCTGAGTGAACGAAGGGGAGAATCAAAAAGAGCCGCGACCCGGATAGGCGTGCAGCTAGGAGAAACTAATTCAGTTGTGGCCGGTGAGAGTTAACCTCCGCTACGGCACAGCGGCGGCCCTTTTTTGATATAGGTCTGGTCCATACACAGATTATACGCTAAATTGCGGCGAATTGTCCGTCCGTGTTCAGGAGTTAGCCGCGAGCCGCCGACTCGAGCATCAGGACGGTCAGTTCCGGGCGCGCCCCCAGGCGGATGTGCGGCGCAATCGTCCCCAGGCCGCGGTTGGTATACAGCTGCATGTCGCCTACCTGATACCAGCCGCTTGGATAGCGCTGGCCGTGCGAGGGCAGCACCGGCATTCCGATCAGCGGCAGGCGTACCTGTCCGCCGTGGGAATGCCCCGAAAGCTGCAAGTCGAAGCGTCCGGTCGCAGCGCTGAGGTCGGCAAAATCCGGCTCGTGCGCCAGCAGCAGCGCCGGGCCGCTGTCCGGCAGCGCGTCGAGCACCGCGTCCAGGCTGTCGTGATGCCAGGCGACATCATCCACCCCGGCGATGTGCAGCAGCGCCCCATCTCGCTCCAGGGTATGAACCCGATTACTCACATCGAGGATGCCGCTGGCCTTCAGTGCGCGGCGCACTCCATTCACGCCGTGGTAATAATCGTGATTGCCCATCACGGCGACGGTGGCATCGCGCGACTGGAGCTGGCGCAGCGGGCCGATCAGGTCGTCGATGACCTCACCAGCCGTGCGGTCGATAAAATCGCCGGTGATGGCAACCAGATCCGGCTGAATCAGGTTGACCAGATCGACCGCACCCTGCAAGCGCGACCGGTCGAGGCCCCAACCCAGGTGCAGATCGCTGAGATGAACGATACGGTAGTCATGAAAGGCTTCCGGCAGGCGCGGCAGTTTCAACCGCACCTCGCGCACCGCCAGCCAGCGGGGTTCGACCCAGCGCGCATAGGTGAACACGCTGAGGGACAGCCCGGCCAGCCACAGCAGGCGATTTTTAGTCAGTAATGGCATGCATACTTTCCTGTCCGCGGGCGAACGCTCGTATTCTAGCACCCTGCACCGGAGGATGTTATCCCAGGGTCAGCGGATAGACGGCTTCCCGGCGGTAGCGTGCGCCCTGCGGCGACAGTTCGCTGGAAAAGAGCACGAATTCCACCAGTTCGACAGGCCCGGCCCGGAAATCGTGGTGCATCTTCAGAAAGGCGTCGGCTTCTGACAGTGGGCGGCTGGCCTTCAGCCGAGCCAGCGTGATATGCGGGTTGAACGGCCGTCGGTCGGCCTCATAACCCAGATCCGTCAGCACACCGCTTACCTGTTCGTGCAGCACGCGTAACGCAGGCGGGTTCTCCACCCCGGCCCACAGGACGGCGGGCGGTTGGTGGTCGCCTTTCGGGAAGCGTCCCACACCGGACAGCGCCAGGGTGAACGGCGGTGCTTTGACCGTCTCCAATGCTGTTTTGACGTCCTGAACGCGCTCGGTTTCGCCGATGAAAAACAGGGTCAGGTGCAGTTGGGCGCGGTTGGACCAGCGGGCCGTCGGGATTTCGGCCCGCAGGTTGAGCAGGGCCTCTTTTACGGCATCGGGAAAATCGAGCGCGACGAATAAACGCATGCGACCGCCTTCACAATCCCAGGAGTTCCCGACTGACCATGACCTTATCGACCTGACCGGTCGGGCCGGGCGCATGGATGACATAATGAAAATAGTCCGGCGAACTGCTGAGGAAGGTATGCGCTTCGCCAGGTTCGATCACCACAATGTCTCCGGCGGACAGATCGAAACTCGCCTGCTCGACTCGAATTTGCGCGCTGCCGCGTGCCACCAGGTAGATTTCCGTCTGAGCCTGATGCGCATGCGGCTCGTCGATGCCCGTATTGGCATAACCGATCGCGATCGCCAGGTTTGCGTTCCAGGGACCGACCGTCCAGCCTTTTTCTGCTGTACCCGCACGTTCGAGCTGCATACCGTCCTCCTCCGCCTCTCCGAGTATAACGTATCTGCCGGGATGAGCAGGCGCAGCGCGGGGCGCACGCGAGGCCGCCTCCTGCCGGCAGAATCGAAGTCAACGCGCTGCCCGCAGCACAGCGCGCGCCGCATGGTAGCCGCATAAGCCGTGCACCCCGCCGCCCGGTGGGGTCGATGCCGAACACAGATAAACGCCCTTCAGCGGGGTGGCATAGGGGACGCGGCGCGGCACCGGGCGCAGGAACAACTGCAAGGCATCCTGCACGCCGCCGTTGATGTCGCCGCCGATATAATTGGCGTTGTAGTGCTGCAAATCAGCGGTGTTCATCGTATGGCGCGCCAGAATCAGGTCGCGGAAGCCCGGTGCAAACCGCTCGATCTGCTGCTCGATGCGCGCGGTCATGTCCTCCGTCGAACCGTGCGGCACGTGGCAGTAGGCCCAGCAGGTGTGCTGGCCCTGCGGCGCGCGTGTGTCGTCGAACAGGCTCTGCTGGGCCAGCAGCACGAACGGTTTCTCGGCAGCCTGCCCATCCCACGCCGCGCTTTCCGACACGGCAATCTCATCCAGCGTCCCGCCGAGATGGATCGTCCCGGCCCGGCGGCATTCCGGGGCACGCCAGGGGATCGGCCCGGCCAGCGCGTAATCGACCTTGAACACCCCCATGCCATAACGGTAGCCTTCGAGTGCCCGCCGGTACGCGTCCGGCAAACGCGGTCCAGCCATCTGGATCAGCTGGCGCGGGGTCACGTCCAGCAGCACCGCACGGGACGGAGGCAGCCCTTCCAGCGACTCGACCGGATGACCGGTAATGATTTCGCCGCCCAGCGATTCGAAATAACTCGCCAGAGCGTCCGCCAGTTTCTGAGAGCCGCCGCGCGGCAGCGGCCAGCCGACCGCATGCCCGTGCAGCAGCAGCACCAGGCCGAACGACGCCGACAAGGGCGTTTCCAGCGGC
>JAIOHO010000675.1 GCA_019912905.1 Anaerolineae bacterium | reverse complement strand
ACGACGGGCATTCCGCTTTGCAGCCCTTGCAGGCCAGGCACAGGTCAAAGATGTCATACACCGCCTGGCTGCCGATCCCTTCCGGCTTGAGATGACCCGACATCGCCAGCCGCAGGGCGTTGGCCCGCCCCCGCGTGGCATGAGCCTCATCCAGTGTCGCCATATACGACGGGCACATGGTCCCATCGCCTTCTTTACGACAAACCCCGGCCCCGTTGCACATCTCCGCCGCACCGCTCAAACCACCGTCCGCCGACCAGTCGTAGCGCGTCTTCAGTTCGATCACCTGATATGCAGGCGTATAACGCAGCGTGGCGGGGTCATCCATCGCGGTCGCATCGACGATTTTACCGGGGTTCATGCGGTTGTCGGGGTCGAAGGCGTGTTTAACTTCGCGGAAGGCATCCATGAGGGTCGGGCCGAACAACTTCTCGCCAAACTCGCTGCGCGACAGGCCCTTGCCATGTTCACCGGTAATCGTCCCGCTGTATTTGACCGCCGCATCAGTGGCCGCTTCCGCGATCTGCCGGTACTGCTTCCGGCCAATCTCCGTTTTCAGGTTGATCAGCGGGCGTACATGCAGACACCCGGCGCTGGCATGCGCATAGATGGCGTAAGTCGTCCCGGCTTCACGCACGATGCGGTCAATCTCGTCAATATAGTTCGCCAGATTCTCGACCGGGACGGCGGCGTCCTCGATGAAGGCGATGGGCTTGGCGTCGCTGCGTTCGCTCATCAGCAGGCCCAACCCGGCCTTACGCACCGACCAGACACTGGCCTGTTCCTGAGGCGTGACGGCAGTGGTAATGGCCCCTTTGTGGCCGATGCGCAGGAGCAGCACCTTTAATGCCTCGATATGCGCGGCGAGTTCAGCCTCGCTGCTGCCATAGAATTCGACCGCCAGCACCGCCGCCGGGTCGCCTTCGACGAAGCGCCCCAGGTGCGGCGCAAACTCCGGGTTGAGGCGCGTCTTATCCATCAACATGCGATCCATCAGTTCGACTGCCGAGGGGTTCAATTCGAGGATGCGCGGGGTCGCTTCCAGCGATTCCCGCACGGTGTCGAAATGGATCAGCGCCAGCCGCCGCAGCTTCGGCACCTGCACCAGGTTCAGTTCCGCCTGCACGATCGTGCCTAGCGTGCCCTCGGACCCGGCCAACAACCACTTGAGGTCCACCGCAGCCGGGTCGATTTTGTTGAGCGCATAGCCCGCCACCGTCCGAAAGGTCTTGGGGTAGCGCGCTGCGATTTCCTCCTGACAGCCTGTAACGAGCTGACCTACCGTCTTGCGCAGGGAATCGAGTTCCGCGCTGCTGGAATCCAGCCACACGCGTTCCCCCGATGCCAGCACCACCTCCAGGCGGCGGACATGATCAGCCGTCATGCCGTACAGGATGCTGTGCGAGCCGCTGGCATTATTGCCGATGCAGCCGCCCACGGTCGCTCGTTCCGCGCTGGCCGGGTCCGGGCCGAACATCAATCCCAGCCCTTTGACCTGCTTGTTCAGCGTACCCAGCACGACCCCTGGCTCCACCGTCACGGCGGCTTCGTCGCCATTAATGCTGCGGATACGGCGCAGGTGGCGGCTGAAATCCATGACCACGGCCTTCCCCACGGTCTGCCCGGCCAGGCTGCTGCCGCCGCCCCGTGGGAGCAGTGGTGTCTGATGCTTACGTGCGATTTCATGAATGGCAACAATGTCATCCGCATTACGCGGAAAGGTGACGCCGATGGGCATAATCTGGTAATTGCTGGCATCGGTGCTGTACAGCAGCCGGGTCATGTAATCGAACTGCACCTGTTCCGCGCCGAGGGCTGCTTGCAGATCGGCCACCAGTTCCTGGACGGCTTCGTCGTGTTTCGGCGTCATCATGATGGCATCCTGTTAGTAGGTCGCCCTACCGCCCGACAGGTCGAAAATGAAACCGGTGTTAAAGCTGGCTTCTTCGGAGACAATCCAGCAGGCCAGTGACGCCACCTCGTCCACCGTGCCCAGCCGCCGCATCGGAATCTTGGCGATCATGTATTCCAGCATTTCCGGCGCGGTGTCTTCGTTCATCGGCGTGCGAATGACCGCGGGGGCCAGGCCATTCACCGTGATGCCGGCTTCGGCATATTCCTTACCGATACCCTTGACCAGCCCCATCAAACCGGCTTTCGACGAAGCATAGCCGACCATGCCGGGGTTACCATCCTTGCCGCCCATCGACGCCATGTGCAGGATGCGCCCATAGCCGCGCGGCAGCATGTGCTTGACCGCATATTTGGTGCTCAGGTACGCGCCGCGCAGATTGACCCGAATGACACGGTCAAAGTCGTCTGCTGGATAATCGAGGATCGGCACGCTGGTCGGCCCAGCGATTCCGGCGCAGTTCACCATGATGTCGAGCTGGCCGTACCGCTGGACGACCGTCTGAAACGCCGTAATCACCGACTCCTCGTCGCCCACATCCACCACCGCCGTATCAACCTTGATTTTCTGCGCCTGCATAGCGGCAGCGGCGCGCTGAAGGCTGTCGGCACTAATATCGAAGAGGACCACCTGGCCCCCTTCCTGGCCGATTCGCCGGGCGATCCCTTCGCCAATGCCGCTGGCCCCACCCGTAATGACCGCCACACGATTCTGAAATCGATTCGGAACGAGCATGTTTCAAAACTCCATTATTCAAAATGAAGCGGCGGATGCTGGGTATGAAACTCCGTCGCGTCCTGATAGGCTTTTGCGACCGCCAGCACGTCGGCCTCCTGATACAAACCGCCGATAAAGGTGATACTGGTCGGGGTTCCTCTTTCGGTAAAGCCGTGCGGCAGCACCACCGCCGGGTGACCGGTTAGATTGGTCAGCGTCAGCGCATTGCCGCCAAATGAAGGCACCACAAATACATCGACCTGTTCCATCACCGCCGCCATCGCCTGCATCACCAACGTGCGCATGCGATTGGCCTGGATGTACTCCACTGCGGGAATCAGGCGGGCCGCCCGGAACAGATTGGGCCAGGCTTCGGGGGCCTGCCACTGCATCGTGTCATCGAGGTTCAGCCGCGTGACTTCATCAAATGAAGCGGCGGCCTCCGCCACAAGGATCATGAACAGGGGTTCCAGATTGTAATCCGGCAGATCAATCGGGATCAGGTCGATGCCCTGGGAGCGCAGCACGTCCAGCACCCGCGCATCGTGAGTCGCGGTCAGCCGAGCCTCCGCCTCCATCTCCCGCAGCGCCTGAAGTACCGCCTCGGATACAGCCCCGTCCGAGCCGCCGCCGGGGAAAGCGCTTCTGACATAACCAATCCGCAGACTCGTGTGGTCCCGATCCGGGTTCCACACAAACGGGTGATCTGTCACACTCAGATCCAGGCCGTCCGGCCCGTAGATTGTGTCGAAGACCAGAGCGCAGTCCTCAACGGTGCGGCAGATTGGCCCGATTTTGTCCATCGACCAGCTCAGCATCATCGCCCCATAGCGGCTCACACGGCCAAAGGTCGGTCGCAGGCCGGTCACGCCACAGCGAGTCGAGGGCGATACAATCGACCCCAATGTCTCGGTACCGATCGAAAATCCAACCAGACCGGCAGCCGTGGCCGAAGCAGAACCAGCGGATGATCCGCTCGAACCCTCGGAAAGGTCCCAGGGATTTTTTGTTTTCCCGCCAAACCAGATGTCCCCATACGCCAGTGCCCCGAGCGTGAGCTTGGCAACCAGCACAGCCCCGGCCTCCGTCAGCCGCTGGACGACGGTTGCATCCTGATCGATGAACTGATCACGGAACGGCATCGCGCCCCAGGTTGTCGGATAGCTGCGCGCCGACAGCAGGTCCTTCGCCCCCCAGGGGATACCGTGCAGAGGCCCCCGGTAATGCCCGGCGGCGATCTCCGTGTCCGCCTGCTGTGCCTGCCGCATCGCCAGGTCTTCGGTCAGAGTCACCACGCATTCCAGGTGCCGATCAAAGCGTTTCAACCGGGCGAGGTACATTTCGGTGAGTTCAACGGAGGTTACCTGCCGTGTGCGAATCATCTGGGCCAGGTGTGTGACCGGCCAGAAAGCCATATTTTCCAGATCGGCGGGCCGCGTCAGCCCGGCAGTATCGCGCACCGGAAACGATCGTAGCACATCGAGCGCACGTGCTTGCGGCAGTTGGGGATTAAAGTATAAAGGGGGTGCGACCTGATTTTCGAGTGGAACAGAGCGAAGGGTTTCGTAATGGCCGACCTTTTTGTTCAGTTCTTCCAGCATCTGCGAGCGTTCATCATCGGTAAATGTCAGCCCGAAAAGGCCCTCAGCAGCGGCAACTGCCTCAGCCGTTACAGGCGTCTCAGGGGGTTGATCGTGTTCAGCCATTTTGGTTACACTACCTGTGAGCTTGAGTCGCTTAAGTTAATCTCATTTGACACAAAAAGCAAATGGGACCAATCGCTAGAAATATCTTAAAGCTTGTGTTAATATCGCGCCCAGTTCCAATCTAACGATTCTCTATTGAAGTTATATCTTATTCCAAACGATACGGGCACGGATTTTTCGCCAAAATACGCGGTAGTCTCGGTATACTTATAGTAAATACAATCATTGGTCGGGACTTGCATGATGTCTTCGGCTCATCACAATAGCAATCTGCAAGGGAGCGGTGGTTCTGGGCTGATCGTTCGACAGCGGTTGATTGATAAGCTCAGCCAGGCAGTCGACCATAAGCTCACACTCATCAGCGCGCCGCCCGGTTATGGCAAGACGACTCTGGCGACTCAGTTCATGCGTCAGGCCAATCTGCCGGTCGTCTGGCATACGATTGAACCCAGCCAGCGCGACGTACCGGTGCTTCATCATCGTGCCCTGAGTATTCTGGAACCGCTTGCCCCGGGCATCCAGAATTTGCCGACTGCTTACGGCAACCCGCCCATCGAACTTGCCACGCACATCGCTGAATACCTGCGCGAGTACCTGACCAGCCAGATCATCTACATTTTCGACGATACGCAACACCTGGCCGGGTCACTGCCTGCCGAAACCTGGCTGCGCACGCTGGTCACCCAGTTACCTGCCAAGCTGCATGTGGTCATCATCAGCCGCGTGCTGCCTGACCTGCCCCTGACGGAAATGATCGCCCGCCGCGAAGTGCTGGCGATCGGTCAGGAAGAATTGAAATTCCGCCGCGACGAAATTCATTCGCTTGCCACCCGCATTCGGGGCAAACCACCCACGCCAACCGAAGTCGAGGATTGGGAAGTACGGCTCGAGGGCTGGCCCGCGGGCACCATCCTGGCCCTCCAACCGCTGCCAAAAGATCTCGAACGCGTGATGTTACGCGGCGGTGTAGGCCCAGAGGCTTTGTTCAGCGATCTGGCCCGCTCGATGCTGCAAGCCCAACCACGCGACGTCCGCGACTTCCTCCTGGCCTCTTCTACCCTGGTTCGCCTGACTCCCGAATTATGTACCGAGGCCCTGCAGATACCGGATGCTATGGCGATGCTGGTGCAGGCTCTCAATCGCAACATGTTCGTGGCGCGCGTCACCGGCGGCCTGGCCTATCACTCCCTGTTCCGGGATTTTCTTCAGAAACAGCTCAAAGAGACCAATCAAAAACTCTTCCGAAGTCTGCACGCCAGGGCCGCGGAATGGTTCGAAAAGCAGGATCAGATCATTGAGGCGGTCGATCATTATCTCACCGCCGGGCAGGTCCAGCATGCGGTCGTCCTGGTGGAGCGCGTCTGCGAAACCTATTTCGTGCAGGGCAAGGTCGAAACGCTGTTGGAATGGTGGAGCCGTCTGAAGCGTGCCAAGAGCGAGATCCCGCGCCTGTTGTGTACCTGCGCCAAGATCCACATCGACCGCTACAATTATGATGTCGCCCAGATCGAACTCGGCCATGCGGAGCAAACATTCGCGGCACAGGAGAATGCTCAGGGCATTGCAGAAGTCCAGATCTTGCTGGCGATGCTGCATCTTCAGCGGGGCGATTACGAGCAGGCCGTCGATCTGGCTTCAGACTTCCTGGCGACTGACCTGGACATTGCCCATTTGCACGGACGTGCCCTGACGATTTTGGGAACTGCCCAGATCAACCTGGGAAATATTGTCGAGGCCACCCGCTATCTTGAGGAAGCGCTGCCCATTTACCGCGCAGATGGCGATGCCTTCGCACTCTCGAAAGTGCTGCAAACCCTGGAGGTCGCCTACAGCGGCCTGGGGCGACTGAGCGATTCGGCAGCCTGCTTGCAGGAAGTGGTCGCCCTGCGCCGCAAATTGGGCAACACTGGAGCGCTGGCACTGGCGCTGAACAACCTGGGGGTCCATTATCATCAATACAGCGACTATCAGCGGGCGCTGGCGACATTTCAAGAGGGGCTTAGTGTGGTGGCCCGCGTCGCGAACAACCGGGCAGAAAGTTATCTGTTATGGAGTCTGGGCGATCTTCAGCGAGATCGCGGTGCATATGATGAATCGCACCAGCTTTATCGCCGATCCCTGGAGATCAACGACACAAACGAACCGTATCTGACCAGTTCCGTCCTTATCAGCATGTCCACCCTCGAACGCTGGCAGGGCAATTTTCGCGATGCGATTTCTCTGGCGACCGAAGCCGCAGCATTGGCCGAAAAATATCATCTCGGCATCTTAAAATCGCAGGCGCAGGCCGCCATCTGGTCGGCACGTCTATCGACCGAGGCAGCGCAGGCGTACACAAAACTCGTCCAGATTGCCACCCAGGTACGCGCCAGCGGCCTGCAAATGGAACTGATCCAGATTCTGGCACTGTGCGCCCAGGCCGCACTCCGAGTTTCAAATACCTCCGCCGCCCAGGACCACCTGGAAGACGCTCTGGAAATTGCGAGCGAGCTGGAAAGCGCCCAGCCGCTGGCCGCCGAAATGCTGCGTGCTCCTACCCTGGAAGCGCTGATCAAACCCCGCCAGGCCCGTTACAAGTGGATTGTGGACGCCTTGAAGCGCCTGAGCGAGTCGCGTTACAGCGCACCCACTGCCATCGAGAAACCACTGGTCGCAGCCCTCAATCAGGACACCTACAAGCTCCGGGTGCTTACACTGGGACAAGAAGGCGTCGAACGCGACGGGGTTCGTGTAAGCACGTCGGATTGGCGGGCGAACGCAGCCAGAGAGTTATTTTTCTATCTGCTGTTCTGCGGCCCTGTCACCCGCGAAGATATAAACCTCGAATTCTGGCCCGACAGCACCTCAAGCCGTGCGCGCTCCCGCTTCCATACGACGCTGTATCGCGCCCGCCACGCCCTGGGGGAAAGTATCATCGTGTATCAGGACGATCGTTATCAGTTGAATCCACAGACTGAGATCTGGTGTGATGCCCAGGAGGTGGAAACCCTGATTACGCAGGCGCGTTTGTTATCGCCCCGCGACGCCCGTACAGAGGATTTGTGGCGCAAAGCTGTGACGCTCTATCATGGCGAATTTCTGGCAGGCATGGATCGTGAATGGGCGATTTCCAGGCGCGAAAATCTGCATGAGGCGTACATCGAAGCCTTAATCGGTGTTGGCGAATGTGCCCGTGCGCGCGGCGACTTCCGGGCGGCGGTCAGCGCGTTTAAAGATGCGGTCGATCTGGAGCCGTACCGCGAGGACATCAACCGCGCCATTATGATCTGTTACGCCGATCTCGGTGAAAAGCATCAGATTCGCACGCATCTCCACAAACTCCGTGAGCTGCTGCGTCAGGACCTGGCCGTCGAACCTTCCCCGGAGACGATTGAACTCGCCAATCGCCTGCTGGCTTGAAGATACGGGTCGTCACCCTCCCAAAGTGAAGATTTCAACTATACTGAATGAGTAGGCCAATCACGCCAATTGTGATGAACACCACGTAGAGTAAGATCACCCCACCGATAGCGATCAAAACTATTCTGACCACTCGCGGTAAACGCTGCCACAGGGTCGGTGTGACCTGCGAAAGCGCCTCTTCCTGCCCCTTCCAACGAACATATTTTTCGAACGAGTCACGCTTCATCATGGCGCGTTCAACCGCGACGTTGAGCCTTATCCGTCCGTATACTCGCCGCTTCCTCATCGGATTGGTGCTGGTCAGCAAGAAATCCGCATTTTCCCTGTCTTGAATAATCAACATCTTCCGCCCACGAAAAACAAATACAATCCTACTGTTCAGTAAAAGCCCATACCATAAGGTACGCCCAACCCACAAGCGAATAATGGCAGAATCCTGTTTGAGAACCCCTTTTGTAATCGCATCCCATACCTCATCATAAAATCGGGTAATGCCTGTGGGAGATTCGGGCAGCGCCATTCCCTGAAAACGCCGATACTCCCTATAGGTTGGCCCATCGCAATTGGGCCACGCCCAGCAATCCGACCAGGAACGCGCCGCCCGCAAAACCCTCACTCAGGGCCAGCAGAAGGTTCCAGATACCCGCTCCTAAGAATACAAGAGCGAATCGCAGGAATCCGGCGGTGCTTGGCAACATAATCGCCCAGACGCTTTGACCAACGATAAGGCCGCCTGCCAGGGCTTGAATCAGCTTTGGGACAGTAAAACCGCATGGGCAGGTTAAACCCAGCCAGAGCGTCAGCCCACCCAAGATCACATTTAACCAACCGGTTGATCGCAGCCAACTTGTACGCCAGCGAACATCATAAGTATCCCGCAGGCTATTCAATTCTTCCGCAGTCAAAGTTGATAAGCGGGTTTTTATATCTTCTGCGGAAAGAGAATTTGTTTTCGCTGCCGTCATGTTTGATCTCTTGATGTGATACCTTCTGCTCACCCAAGTATACGGCACAGCCAACAGCACTTTGCTAAAGGCTGATCGTCATCTGAGACCACCCTTCGAGGCGGTTTTTTGTTTTCCACACCGCTACCGTGATTTGGTAAGCAGTTCGTTCAGCACCCCCTGATAAAGTGACACCAATACACAGGAAGAAGTGGTGGAAGCAGGAGAACAATCATGAAGAGTTCGATGATTTTGATGACCAGTTGGCTGGCCGCAGACCCCCGGCGCACGAAGCTGCTGCTTACGGCGAGCGCGGTAATGCTGATGCTGCTCGGACTGGGAAGTGGTCATGAACAGGCTCTGGCGGGCAAAGCCACCGGCGGCGTTCACTGATCCACACCAACCCAGCGCACAGGAAGCAAGAACCGGGTGCCAGCGGCAGGCCAGAGACGGATGACCTGTTCATCCGGCATGATGGCAGTCGTTCTGCATAAGGAGAAAAAGCAAATGGCAAGCTCTTACACCACCCCCACGATGGACGTTCTGCCCTGGCCGAATGGTCACGGCTTTCAGGGAACCACCGCCTGGTGGGATTACGTGAACTCCAAAGAAGAACGCAAGCGCCTTGACAACCTGATGGGCCTGGCACTGCTGGACAGCGATATTTGCCGGCGGCTGCTGAAAGACCGGGATGCATCCTTATTGGCCGCATTTGAACTTTCACCCGCAACACAGGCGTGTCTGCGTTCGATCCAGGCCGCGACCTTAACCGAATTTGCCGAAGCAATCATGGCTGGCCCACAGGGTCAGTACCTGGAGGAAGCTTCTTGAGAACACGATGCCTAACACGGGTTGGATGAGAATCGAGATCAATCCATCCAACCCTATCTGGCAGCGCTCTCACTGGCATGTTTCGGCAGATGGTAGTGGAAGGTCATAAGGCGGCTGGCAATGCGCAAAAAAATCCTCGTGATTGATGACGAAATGGTGATGCGCTCGCTGGTTTCAATCACCATGCAGCGCAAAGGTTTTACGGTAGTCGATAC
>JAIOHO010000674.1 GCA_019912905.1 Anaerolineae bacterium | reverse complement strand
GGAGATACTTTGCCCAATAGTTAGAAAACAAGTACACCGGGGCTGTTGCGTGCCCCTCAGTATTCTTGTGTAGGATAAATTCACCTTGATGTGGCTGACTACGCATCCAAGACACGATCGGCTGTTCCTGACCCAGGGGGAGGCATGAACCTCGACAGCCTGAAATATTTACAGAGCGCCATGACCCGTATTGATGGTCTGGTTCATGACGCCGTCACACGGGCCCAGGCTGTCGGACGGGACCCTACGGATGCCCTGCGCGGCCTGATCATCTCTGAGGACGAAATCCAGGGGCATCTCAGCCGCCAAGGATTAGCCGGATTATGGGACGGGCCAGATGCACCGCTCGATCTGGAGCCAATCGACCCGAATCTGCCGTTTGCGCGTCTGGGGCGCATCTTTGGTTTGAGCCTGCTCGATAGTTACATCCTGCTGCTGGTGCTGGCCCCGGAACTCGACCGGCGTTATGAGCGCCTGTATGCCTACCTCCAGGATGACGTATCGCAGCGGCGGCCCACCGTCAATCTGGTGATGAACATGTTGGGGCACGATGTCCCGGCGCGTTTTGCCGTCTGGGAGCGGCTGCGGCCAGGGACGCCCCTGCGCATTCACCATCTGGTCGAGTGCCTGCCCAACCCGAATCAGTACGAACCGGTGTTTCTGTCTTATCAACTCAAGGTCGATCACCGCGTCCTGGCGTATCTGCTGGGCGATGATGCCATCGACTCGCGCCTGGATGATGCGGTCGGGCTGGCAGCGGTCGATCTGTCGCCCACGCTGTCTGATGCGCTGCTCGAACCGGTCTACCGCGCGCTGCCGGATGCGCCTATGATTTACATGCAGGGTCCCGAAGGCAGCGGTCGGCGGGCGACGGCGGCGGCGCTGTGTGAGCCGCTGATCGAAGTCGATATGAATCGGCTGCAAACGCTGCCCATCGGGTTTGAACGCGCCTGGGAGCTGGCGATTCGTGAAGCGCGGCTCATCGGTGCGGGGCTGCTGCTCTACGATTGGGAATCCGCCCTGGACGAGCAGGGTCAGCCGCCCGCGAAATTATGGGATGTGCTGCTGACCTTCGAGAATCCGGTCTTCCTGTGCGGCCATAACACCTGGGAGCCAAATAATATCATCCGCCCGCGCCGTTTGCTGCGCCTGAATTTTGCAGTGCCGGCGATGCCCGAACGCCACCGTCTGTGGGCTGAGCGCGTCGATTCGGTCGAGCCGGAGATGTTGAGCGAACTGGCGGGCAAGTTCCGTTTTACTCCGGGGCAGATCGCCCGTGCGGTGAATACGGCGGCTGACCTGGCGACGTCACGCGGCGAAGCGGTTGCGATGGCCGATCTGTACGCCGGGGCACAGGCCCATTCCAGCCTGCGCCTGGGGGATATGGCGCGCCGGATTGTACCGCGTTTCGATTGGGACGATCTGGTGCTGCCGCCTGACCAACTGACGCAGCTGCGCGAGATCCGCGAGCGGGCCGAATATGCTTACCGTGTGCAGGATGAATGGGGCTATGGCCGCAAAGTCGCGCCGCATGCAGGGGTCAGCGCCCTGTTCGCCGGGGAGAGCGGCACCGGCAAAACCATGTCTGCCGAAGTCATCGCTCGTGACCTGGGGCTGGTGCTGTACAAAATCGACCTGTCCTCGGTCGTCAGCAAGTACATTGGCGAGACGGAAAAGAACCTGAGCGTCATCTTTGAAGAGGCGCAGGCCAGCAACGCCATCCTGTTTTTCGACGAGGCGGACGCGCTGTTCGGCAAGCGCTCCGAAGTCAAGGATGCGCACGACCGCTACGCCAATATCGAAATCGCCTATCTGCTCCAGCGTATCGAAACTTATGATGGCATCGCGGTCATGGCGACGAACCTGCGGCAGAATCTGGATGAGGCCTTTACCCGGCGGCTGGATTTTGTCATCGACTTTCCATTTCCCGATACCGAATATCGTTTCCGCATCTGGCAGCGCCATTTTCCACCTGAAGCGCCGCTGGCATCCGAAGTGGATCTGGATCAGGTGGCGGCACGCTACCGGCTGGCGGGTGGCAATATCCGGAATGCAGCCCTGGCCTCGGCTTACCTGGCGGCGGCGGATGGCGGGGTGATTACCATGACCCATATCCGCCATGCCATCCGGCGCGAGCATCAGAAAATGGGCCGCTTGCTGGTCGATGAATCTTAGGCAAAACATTTATGATACATGATCTGGATCAGACGATTGAAAAACTTCTGCGCGACCGGGGCAACCTGAAGGAGAATGAAATTGACATCGCCTTCGAGCAGCCCACCAGCGAATGGTCCGCCACGATCAGCCGGCCAACGGTCAACTGCTGGGCCTTCGACTTGCGCGAAAACCTGAAATTGCGCAGTATGGAGATGGAAGTCAACCGCAACGTCAAGAAACGTGAAGCGCACATGCGGATGGTGCCGATGCGGATCGATGTCACCTATCTGATCACGGCATGGGCACGTAAGGCCGAGGATGAGCACCAACTGCTGTGGCGGGTGCTGGCAGCGCTGGCTCGTTATATGGCGCTCGACCCGGAACACTGCGAAGGCAGCCTCAAAGATCAGCCCTTCGATATTCCATTGATGATCGCCCAGGTGACCGAGGCTACATCGAATATGACCGACCTGTGGAGCGTGCTCGACAACGAAATGAAAATGGGCTTCACGCTGGTCACCACGCTGGCAATGGACCCGCAGCGCGTGCTGGAAGCGCCGCTGGTGCTGGAAGGGCGCTTACGTTTCGGCCAGTCCCAACGGCCAGACACTGAGGAAATCGACTTCCCCGAGATATTCGGTAAAGAACAGGCCGAGCGGTATCAGGATGGGTTACCCATCAAACCTAACAATGGCAAAAAGGAAGCCAGTGAGGAGGAGGATCAATCGTAGCAAATCTGAGCACCAACCTGTCGAATGCTTATTTGCAAGAGGGTAAAAGGAGTATTTGAATGTCCCCAACCTACCTCTCTCCAGGGGTGTACGTCGAGGAAGTCGATAAGGGTACGAAGCCGATCGAAGGCGTCGGCACAGCGGTTGCCGCATTCGTAGGCTTCACCGAAAGAGCCGTCGACATTCGCGATGGCGAGACCATCTCGCTCGTGGGCAAGCCCACCCTCGTCACGAACTGGAGCCAGTACGTTCAGAAGTTCGGTGGATTCGTAGAAGGCATTTATACACCGGATTCCGTCTATGGATTTTTCGCCAACGGCGGCACGATTTGCTACATCGTGAGCATCAAGACCCTGGGCGCGTCGGCAGACCCGGCGATGGCAACGGCTGCTCAGGCCGCACTGCCTGGCCCGGAGAACAAACCGGCCAAGCTGCTCGACATCAAAGCCCGTGAAGGCGGGCCGACCGGCAACAGCATCCGGGTTGACATCAAACACAACCCCGTGCCGACTGATGATGACGGCAAGGAACTGAAGGACGCCAAACATACCTTCAATCTGGTGGTCAGCGTAGGCGGCCAGACCGCTGAGAACTTTGAAAATGTGACCATCGGCGGTGATACCGATGTGGCGACCGCGGTCAAGCAGCGTTCGCGCCTCATCGAAGTCGAGGTAACCAGCGCGGCCAAGGCCGATATGGTCCCGGCTGCCGGTACCTATAACCTGTCCGGGGGCGAAATCAAGACCAAGAGCATCACCCTGAAGGACTACCAGGGCAGCGCGGCAGAACGGCGCGGCCTGGGTGGGCTGGAGCCGCTGGACGACGTGACGATGATCTGTGTGCCGGATCTGATGTCGAGCTTCCAGGCAGGTGAGATCGACATGAAGGGTGTGCAGGCGGTGCAGCAGGCCATTATCGACTACTGCGAGAATGTCCGTTACTGCTTCGCGGTTCTGGATGCCCCGCCAGCGTTGATGCCGCAGGAAGTTAAGGAATGGCGCAACACGGTCAACTACGACTCGTCGCGTGCGGCGGTGTACTATCCCTGGATCGAAATCGCCGACATGACCGGTAACAATGGCCGCACCCGCACCGTGCCGCCCAGCGGTCACATGGCAGGCATCTATGCGCGTACCGATGCGACCCGTGGCGTTCACAAAGCCCCGGCCAACGAAGTCGTGCGCGGCACGCTCGGCCTGGAAGTCAACGTCACCAAAGGCGAGCATGACCTGCTCAACCCCATCGGTGTCAACGTGATTCGTTCCTTCCCGGGCCGTGGGATTCGGGTCTGGGGCGGGCGCACCCTTTCCAGCGATCCGTCCTGGCGCTACATCAATGTTCGCCGGTTGTTCAACATGATCGAGGAAAGCATCGAGCGCGGTACGCAGTGGGTCGTATTCGAACCCAACGATGAAGATCTGTGGGCGCGGGTCCGGCGTGATGTGCGGGCCTTCCTGACCCTGGTTTGGCGCAGCGGCGCGCTGTTCGGCACCACGCCGGAACAGGCTTTCTACGTCAAATGCGATGAAGAGACTAACCCGCCGGAAGTGCGCGATGTCGGTCAGATGATCGTCGAAATTGGCCTCGCGCCGGTCAAACCAGCCGAGTTCGTGATTTTCCGAATCAGCCAGTGGGCTGGTCCTGACGCAGAGCAATAGTTACGGAGGAAAGAAACACATGGCACGTGATACTGATCCTGGACTTGGTTTTCATTTTAAGCTCGAAGTTCAGGGCCGCGTCACCGGGTATTTCACGGAGATTGGCGGACTAGGCTCTGAACATGAAGTTGTCGAGCATAAAGTCGTGGACCCCAACGGGAACGATCTGGTGCAGGCGCTGCCCGGACGCTTGAAATGGCAGCCCATCAGCCTGAAGCGTGGGATCACCAAAGTGCGCGATATCTGGGACTGGCGCAAGATGGTCGAAGATGGCAAGGTGAATGATGCCCGCAGCAACGGGACTATCACCATGTTCAATCAGGAACTCCAGGCGATCGCCAAATGGGATTTCATCAACGCCTGGCCGTCCAAAGTCACCGGCCCGCAGCTTCAGTCCGACTCCAACGCCTTCGGCATCGAAGAGATGACACTGGTGCACGAGGGGATCATTCGTACTCAGTAATCGACGGTAGGGGCCTTTGCGCCCCTGCCGCTCTTAAAATATCTTTTTGAAAAGAGTATTTTGATGGGACAGGCATGGCTATTTCAGGGCGCAGTCCGCTGCGCCCCAGCAGGCTTCTTGTCCGGCGCTCGTGCTGCGGGTGATCGGGCAGAAGCCACCAATGGGCGGGAGAGCAGCATCCATGACGTTACAGGTCCAGTTTGATTTTGTCCTGCCTAAAGGGTATGTGGACGAACAGGGCACCGTACACCGCTCGGGGACGATGCGCATGGCGACGGCAATGGACGAAATCACGCCGCTGCGTGACCCGCGCGTGCGCAGCAACGAAGCCTATCTGGTGATCGTCCTGCTGGCTCAGGTCATTACCCGCCTGGGGACGCTGCCGAGGGTGACACCCGACATCGTCGAGCGGTTTTTTGCGGCAGACATTGCCTATTTGCAGAATCTCTACCGCGAGATCAACGATGTCGAGCCGCAGCTCCTGCAAGTGGTGTGCCCCAACTGTGGGCATGTGCACGAGGTCGAGATACCGCTGCTGGGGGAATCTTAAGCTACCCCCTCGACCGCCTGCACGAGGAGGTAGCGTTTATCGCGGTCGGGCTGGGCTGGAGTTATCACGAGATCCTGGCCCTGACCCATCAGGAGCGGGCGCGCTGGGTGCGGCAGGTCAACCGCATCCACAACCGGCATAATCAGTGGATCGCGCAGCCGCGCGAAGAGGCTTAATGGAATGCTGAACCGACCGGACCCGTCGGCAGACAATCAGACCGATAATCGTAATGAGAACCGGAATCACGCCAACGAAAATGATCTTATCCGCCAGGTCGCCGCAAGAGTGTGGGAATTATGGCAGCAGGAACTGCGGCTGGAACGCGAACGGCGCGGCGGTATGAGGAGGTAAGGTAAATGCCCGCAACCGCACAGCGCTATGATGCGACCCTCAATTTCCTCTATCGGATCGAAATTGAAGGGGTGAATCACGCGGTCTTTTCGGAATGCAAGCTGCCGAGCTTTCAGGTTGAGACGCTTGAAATCAAAGAAGGCGGGCAGAATAATTTTACGCACCAGCTTCCGGTGCGGGTGAAAGCCGGGTCGATCACATTGAAGTATGGCATTACGAAAAGTGACGCCCTGCTGAAGTGGTATCTGGATGTGCTCAAGGCCCTGCTCAAAGGTAATTTGCAGCAGGTGACGCGTAATGTCAACGTGGTGCTGCTCTCGATCGACCACAAGACGATGAGCACGTTCAGCCTTGAGAGCGCCTACCCGAAGAAGTGGTCCGGCCCGACGCTCAAAGCCGACGACAAAGCCGTTGCCATCGAAGAATTGGAGCTGGCCTTTACGAATTTTTCGGTGCAATAGCGCATGATTATTCAACGACGTTTCCGTCCACTGGGTCGCATACTACAGCGGTTTTCACGCGGGCGCATCAACAAGTATACCGGCGTGACGAACCTCGCCATGCGATCCGAGGTCGCCCCGGCCTGGGAACAGGACGCCCAGGAGCCGCTGGTCTGGCCGGTGCCGGGCGGCGGCGGAGCACCGGCGGTGCCCACACCATTTGAGGACGAACCGGAAGCTGCACCCGCCGATCCGACTGGGGCACGGCGCACGCCGCGCGATCTGGCGATGATCCTCGAACTTCACGAACCGATGGCCGGTGAACAGCCGCCCTCACCCTTTGCCAGCGCCGGGCCTAGTGTCACCGGGCCACCGCTGTCGATGGGTTCTGAACCGACTACCCTCCAGCGGCAGGCGGAAGCTGCGCCGGTGCCGCTGGCCCGCCCGGTGCGAGCCACGCCACCGCCTGTGGAAGGGGGCCGACGCCGTGGCCGTGTGATCGAAGAAATCACGCCGACCGCGCCGGATGAGATGAGTGCGGATGTGCCCGAAGCTGCGGAGACGGACACGCCGGACTGGGAAACTCAACTCGAAGCCGAGTCGGATCAGCCCGATCTGTACAATGCACTGGTGTCCGAGGGCATCGTTCAGCGGCGGCCAGAACCCGACCTGAGCAGCGCGGAAGTCTACACTCCGCCGCGTACCTCCAGCCGCACGCCGCCAGCGCCCCGCCCGGAGCAGCCAACCGCATCATCCGCAGGACCTGCGCAGCCCATTTCACGCAGCACACCGCCCGCCCGCCCGCCAGCCGCGTCAGAATCTGCGCCCGCGCAGCCCATTTCACGCAGCACACCACTCGCCAGCCCGCCAACCGCGCCCGTTCAACGGCAGGCCGCGCCTTCAGCGCCCGATGCGGGGCCGTCTGCTGAAATCAGGCGATCCGCTGCTGAGGCGGACAGTCTGATCCCGGCAGAAGGCAGCCTGGAGGCTGCGATGTTATCCGAGCTGGGCCTGCCGCCAGATACGCCGGTCGCTGGTTTACGTCCATCCGCGTCCCGAGCTTCAACCCCGGACGGGCCGCCCGCCGCGCCGCTGCCAGGCCCTCCGCCGCCTCCGGCACGCCCATCCAG
>JAIOHO010000673.1 GCA_019912905.1 Anaerolineae bacterium | reverse complement strand
TGGTCGGTCTGCTGCTGCGGCTGTCGGCAGGCAAGGACGAGCTGCTGTGAGTCTCACCCGCGAAATCAACCGCCTCCTGGTGGGGATGCTGATTGTCTTCGGGCTGGTGGCTCTGGCTGCCGCTTACTGGGGCACGATCGGGCCGGATACCCTCCTCCGGCGCGAAGATAATCCTCGCCTGGTCATCGCCGAGGCCGCCATTCGGCGCGGCCTTATTCTGGACCGGACAGGCAGCATGCTGGCAACCAACGTGATGGAGGCGAACGATCAGGTCACCCGTTATTATCCGCATCCCGAAACCAGCAGCGTCACCGGTTACAGCAGCCTGCGCTACGGGGTTGGCGGCGCGGAAGCGGCTTACAATGACTTTCTCAGGGGGGACAACCTGTCTCTTGACGTCCTCGCCCGACTGTCACGCGATCTGCTGCATCATCCCCAGATTGGCTCCGACATTCAACTGACGCTCGACCTCAACATCCAGCAGGCGATCCTGCGTGCGATGGGCGACCAGAGCGGCGCGGTCGTCGTGCTGGCCGTGCCGAGCGGCGAGGTGCTTGGCCTGATCAGCCTGCCTAGTTTCGACCCGAATACCTTAGATGAAAACTGGGAGCAGCTTGCCACTTCAACGCAAAAACCATTTTTCAACCGCGCACTTCAGAGCACCTATCAACCCGGCGGCATCCTGCAAACGCCCTTGATGGCTGCGGCGCTGCTAGCGAATGAACCGCTCACCGAGCCGCTCGCTCACGCGACTGATCCGATCACGGTGGATGCGGTCGTGCTCAACTGCGCATTTCGCCTGTCCGGGGTCGAGCTGTCGCTGCGGGATGCTTACGCCTTTGCCTGCCCATCTGCGTTTTCCGAAGTGGCCCAGAACATCGGCAGTCAGGCCCTTCAACAGGCGCTGGCGGTCTTCCACTTTAATGCTCCACCGGTATTGGAGGGATTCGCCGCTCCCGCCCGCAGTGCAGATCAGGGGGCGCTGTCTATCGACATTTCGGACGACAACCTGGTGCAGAGTGCGCTCGGTCAGGGAAATTTGACCGTCACACCGCTCCAAATCGCTGTTATGTCAGCAGCCATCATCAATGATGGCAATGCACCGCACCCGACTACCCTGCTGGCGACCCGCGACGCCTGCTCGGAACTCTGGACGTCCGCACCCGCATCCCCGTCCACAATCCCCTTTACCACCGAAAAAACTGCACGCCAGCTTCAGGATCTGATGCGCAACGCAGTCGCCAATGGTGCAGCCCTGAATGCCGCGCGTCCGGGCATCGACATCGGCGGGCACGCGACGCTGGCTTATTCGGGGGATGAAACCCAGGCGTGGTTTACCGGATTCGTGACCATTCCCGGCAAACGCGGCATCGCACTGGCAGTGGTCCTCGAAAACAGTGATGACCCGGGCCGCGCGGCGGACATTGGCGGCAGTATCCTCGAAGCCGCACACGACGCGTTGATGACGGTGGGGAGTTAGTTGAAAGGGCCTAGCCGCCCGGCCACATCCGTTTCCGCAGCCCCAGCTTCTTAGACCATTTAGCCGCCGTGCTGCCGAAATGGACGTACTGACTGCTCAGGCGCTTGACGTAGCTGGCTGTGCGCAGGGCATCCAGAAAATCCTCAGGGTCATTCTCGAAGGGGCGCAAGACGGTCCTGGCCTGGCCGTATTCCGGGCGAATATGCGCATCAGAGCCTGCCGTGCCGAGCACCTGATGCTCCTGGGCAAACGCCAGCGCCTTCTCGTTATCTTCCGCGAAGATACAACGTGCATTAAAGATTTCGATCGCATCCACCTGAGTGATGATCCGTTGTAAATTCGCCTCCTGCCAGGCTCCTTTGCGCAGCCGGTCAAACGGGTGCGACACGCTGATCACCGCGCCCTGATCCCGCAGATTGCGGATCGTTTCCTCTGGCGAAAGCCCGGCGGGAATGCTCTCCCGCACGAAATAGGCGAGAATTTCCCCCTCAGTAGTCATGATTTCTTCGCCGACGATCACCAGTTCCGGGGCCATCCGCTGCAAAGCCAGCGCGCCATCCGCCGTATTATGATCGGTAATCGCAATCCGATCGATCCCGCGCCGCTGGCACACTCGGATAATCGTCTCGAACTGACTCAGGGAATCCTTCGACCATAGGGTATGGCTGTGCAGATCAACCTGCCATGTGT
>JAIOHO010000672.1 GCA_019912905.1 Anaerolineae bacterium | reverse complement strand
GCCTGGGGCGTCTCAAGCTGGCGGCGCGCTTCACCCTGCTGATTTTCGTCGTGGCCTTCGTCGGCGGCTTTGTGTTCGGCCAGCAGCCAGAATATCACCTGCCGCTGGAACAGAATTTCGACTTCACCGAAGCGGCAGGCTCATTTTCCGGGTTCTTCAACCTGCCGACCCAGACCGGCGTGATGTCGTTTATCTTCTGGCAGAATGCACGCGTCCTGCTCGGCGCGACCGTGCTGGGCCTGTTTACCTTTGGCATCGGCGGCCTGGCGATCTCGCCGACCTTTCTGCTGCTGGGTTACATCTTCAGTCAGATCTTACAGGCAGGCTACGATCCGCTGCTGCTGGTGGCGGCACTGCTGCCGCACGGCATCATCGAGATTCCGGTGGTCTTTATCGCGTCTGCCGCGGCGGTGCGCCTGGGGGCCTCGATCACCCGTCCGCCCCAGGGTATGACCGTCGGCCAGGGATTGCAGCAGGCGCTCGGCGACACGATCAAAATTGGGGCTGGCGTGGTGCTGCCGGGGCTGATCATCGCAGCGGCACTGGAGGCATTTCTGACCCCGCTGGTGGTGGTGGCAGTCATGAGCGGCTGAATCTGCATAAAGTTCAGAAAATCTACCAGAAGAAAACGCACATCCGGGTACAATGAAGCTATACTTCATAATCATCGCACTTATTGAGAAGGTCATTTATGGCTCGCATCGTCATTCTCGGTTCAGCGGCTGTCGTGCCGGACGCCACACATGACAACACCCATTTCGTGCTGATCGGCGAGCGCGACTCGCCGATTCTGGTCGACTGCGGCTCCAACCCGCTCGGCAAGATCAAAGACCTGGTCATCAGCGACGACGGCTTGCAGGATGTCATTCTCACCCATTTCCATGCCGATCATGTCTCCGGTGTGCCGAATATGCTCATGGCGATGTGGCAGCTTGGGCGGCAGGCCCCGCTGCGGTTTTACGGTCTGCCCCACTGCATCAACCGTACCGAAGACTTGATGACTATGTTCGCCTGGGAAACCTGGCCGAATTTCTTCCCGGTCACGTTCCATCGGGTGCGCGAGCGTAATGCCGCTCCGGTGCTGGAGAATGCCGATTTTCGCATTACGGCCTGGCCGGTGAAGCACTTCATCCCCACCATCGGGCTGCGCATCGAGAACAAGGTCACGGGCAAGGTGCTGGCCTATACCTGCGATACCGAGCCGACCGACTCGTTATACGAATTGGGTATCGAGGCCGACATCCTGCTGCATGAGGCTGCCGGGGCGGGCATCGGCCATTCCAGCGCTCATCAGGCGGGCGAAACCGCTACCCGTAACAAAGCCCGGTCGCTCTATTTGATTCATTACGAAGTCTGGAACAAGGACCCCAGCCCGCTGCTTCCCGAAGCGCAGGAAACCTATGAGGGACCAGTGATCCTGTGTGAGGATGGCGACGAATACGAGTTTTAGTATGAGCGCTGCGTGGGCATCCAGCGCCAGTTCGGATTCCGTGCCGGGTCAGGCGAGTTCGGTTTCTGCCTCCTGATCATCGCTGGGTTCTTCGACCGGCGTGCACGTCACGTGCAGAAATTCAAAATCATCGCTGGGCGGCAGCATCCGTTTGACTTCCGTAATTTCAAACAGGTTGCTCCCCAACTGAACCTGACTGCCGACGACCGGACGTTCGTGCTGGTTCATCATGCCGCTGGGATATTTCTTCCTGCCGCCGACCACCACATAACTGACTGTGTAGATCATCGCATCACCCCTTTAGGAAAACGAGTTCTGGTGACGGATTTTGAAACTTAAATCGAGCGCAAGGTTGCGCATCATGACGTAGCCGATGGCCGTATCCTCCTGACACAACCCCTTGAAATCGTCCCCGGAAATCGTGTTGAGCGTAGTCGGCTGGAGCGACACAACCGATGCCGAGCGCGCGCCATGATCGAGCAGCGCCATCTCGCCAAAAATCTGTCCCTGGCCCATAATGAGGACAGAACTGAGCACACCGGCATGATCCTTCACCCGGATTTCGACCTGCCCGCTCTGGACGAGGTACATTTTGTCGCCGGTCTCGTCCTGCTCAAAAATCACGGCATCTGCCGGGTGCGTTTCGGAGCGCGTAATCTGCGCGACTCGGTCCAGCTGATCGTCACTCAGCCCACGAAACAGGCTGATGCGTCTGAGCAATTGTTTGACTTCATTCATGGCGATCACTTTCAGGTACCCTTGTTTCCTTTCACTCCATTATAAACTTATTTCGAGGAACCCGGGCAAGATTATTAGAAGTATGTTTAACCTGAGCCACTCTTATGTTGTTTTTATCCGAAGCGCACTAAACTGTTACAATATATGTCACCATTCTCTGTGAACCTCACAGGAGATTTGAGCGATGATGTTAAGACCCAACAGGCAATTCACGCCGCCCACCGACGTGATTGAACTAATTGACAAACTGCTGGTGATGGTTGAAATTGCCGGAATGCGAAGCGGCGATTTTAACATCGTGCTCCAGAACCGCCGACTTACGATTACCGGCACCCGGCAGCGCCCTGGTGCTGAGGTCGCTGCTTTCCATCAGGTTGAGATCGGATTTGGCGAATTTCGTATTGATCTGAATCTGCCCTGGGCAGCAGATCGAGAAGCCGTGAGCGCCACCTATGAGCATGGTTTTCTGACCATCGAGCTGCCACGCAAGCCGATCGAAAAAGTGCGCGTGGTCGATTTAGAAGCCCAAGAACAGGAATCGACGCTATCATGAATGATCAGATTGAACGTGATGAGCTAAACGCCGCCGAAGCCGAGAACGTGGCTGAAGAAGAAGATATCAAGATCAGCGACGCGACGGAACCCTCGGAGAACGAAGAACCCGAAATCCCTTCGGAGCTGCCGATTCTGCCGCTGCGCGGGTTGGTGGTTTATCCGCAGACGGCAATTCCACTCACGGTGGGTCAGCCGCGCAGCATGAAACTGGTCGATGATGTCGTCGGCGGTACTCGTCTGATTGGCCTGTTCACCGCCAAGAACCCGGAGCTGGAAACCCCTGGCCCGGATGATATTTACCGCGTCGGCACGCTGGCGGCCATCCACCGGCTGTTCCGCGCGCCTGATGGCACCATTCGCCTGCTCGTCCAGGGCCTGGCACGCATCGAAATCGACGAATATCTGGCCGAAGAACCGTATCTGCGGGCCAGGGTTCATCCACTGGCCGAATCGGTTGAAGAAACGCTCGAAGTCGAAGCCCTGACGCGGAATGTCGTCGATCAGTTCACCCGGCTGGCGGATCTGGTGCCCAGCATTCCGAGCGAGTTAATTTCGTCCGCACTCAACGTCGAGGACCCGCTGCAACTGGTTTACGCGGTCGCCACCTATGTGCGCATCGATCTGGAAGAAGGCCAGAAACTGCTGGAACTGGACGATGTCGAGGGGAAGCTGCGCTCGTTGATGGGCATCCTCGGCAAAGAACTGGAAGTGCTGGAACTGGGCCGCAAGATTCAAACCGAAGCCCAGACCGAAATGGAAAAAATGCAGCGCGAGTATTACCTGCGCGAGCAGCTCAAAGCCATTCAGCGCGAACTGGGTGAAGGTGATGAGCAGGCCGTCGAAGTCGATGAGTTCCGCAAGAAAATCGCCGAAGCCGGGATGCCCGAAGAAGCCGAGAAAGAGGCGCTGCGCGAACTGGACCGGCTGTCCAAGCTGCCGATTGCCGCCGCCGAATATGGCGTCATTCGCACCTATCTGGACTGGCTGACGGATTTCCCCTGGTCCGACCGCACCGAGGACAATCTCAATATTGCCCACGCGCGCAAGGTGCTGGATGAAGATCATTACGGGCTGAAGGACATCAAGGAACGCATCCTCGAATACCTGGCGGTGCGTAAGCTGCGTGCCGAACGCGCCGACGAACGCGCTGAAGATGACGGCCATAAAGATTATGTGCGCCGTGAGCGGCAGGGCGCGATCCTGTGCTTTGTGGGGCCTCCCGGTGTCGGCAAGACCTCGCTCGGTGCGTCGATCGCGCGGGCCATGGGCCGCAAGTTCACGCGCATGAGCCTCGGCGGTGTCCGCGATGAAGCCGAGATTCGCGGTTTCCGCCGCACCTATGTGGGCGCAATGCCCGGTCGCATCATCCAGACCCTGCGCCGCGTCGAATCGATCAACCCGGTTATCATGCTGGATGAGATCGACAAGCTGGGGCGCGATTTCCGCGGGGACCCCGCCAGCGCCCTGCTGGAAGTACTCGACCCGGAGCAGAATCACGAGTTCCGCGACCACTACCTGGATGTGGCGGTGGACCTGAGCGAAGTGCTGTTTATCACGACCGCCAACGAACTGGAACCGATTCCCGGGCCGCTGCGCGACCGGATGGAGATCATCCAGTTGAGCGGGTATACCGAACAGGAAAAGGTCGAAATCGCCCGGCAGTATCTGGTCCCGCGGCAAATCCGTGAGAACGGGCTGCGCACGGGCGAAATCGAACTCAGCACCGACGCCCTGTTTACGATCGTGCGCGATTATACGCGTGAAGCCGGGGTCCGCACGCTGGAGCGCGAAATTGGCCGCGCGGCGCGGAAGGTCGTCACCCGAATCGCAGAAGGCATCGATGAGCATGTCGTCATCGACAAGGCCAAACTGCGCGACCTGCTGGGCAACCCGCGCTACGGCTATCGTGAGGAAATCGAAGAACGCACCGACCGTCCGGGCGTTGCCACTGGCCTGGCCTGGACTCCGGTAGGCGGTGAAGTGTTATTCGTCGAGGCAGCCCGGATGCCCGGCGGTAAAGGCTTCCAGTACACCGGCCAGCTTGGGGAGGTGATGCAGGAAAGCGCCCGCACCGCTCTCAGCTACATCCGGTCACAGGCCCAGAGTCTCGGCATCGATTCGGGCCTGTTCGAAAAGAACGATATTCACCTGCACGTCCCGGCTGGCGCGGTGCCGAAGGATGGCCCATCGGCAGGCGTGACGATGGCGGTGGCGCTGGCATCGCTGCTGACCGCGCGGCCCGTCAGGAGTCATGTCGCCATGACCGGCGAAATTACGCTGCGCGGCAAGGTGCTGCCGGTTGGCGGCATCAAAGATAAGGTGCTGGCTGCTCATCGCCTGGGGGTAGATACGGTGATTATCCCCAAGAAGAACGAGAACGATCTCGAAGACCTGCCTGATGAAGTACGCAATGACCTGCACTTCGTCCTGGCGGAAACCGTCGATGAGGTCCTGACTGCTGCGCTGGAAAGCGAACCTGTCGCTGCGCCTATGTCATAACATGCGATTTGAGGGGCGGGATCAATCCCGCCCTTTCAGCAGGTCAACTGCTGCGCGAATCATCCACGCACACTCAGTTCCTGGAGCGAATATGGGCAGGTCTCGCCATTGGTTGGAGTCAGCACCAGGATAAGATTGGCGGATCCGGAGGACGGGGTTAACTCAACCGAAAAATCACGAGCCGCATCTGAGGTCTCCACCGGAATCAACACATCCGCTTCCGGCTCATCTCCGGTCAGGAGGATGGAGAGCGAACCACACTGCGTCAGCGGCCAGCGACCGGTCAATTGAACCGCCTGGTCAATTCGGTCACGGAAGAGAAAATAAAGATTATCCGTCATGCCACCGCTGAGAGTGTAAACTCCATCTGAATTTTCAGTTATCGTCTCCTGGGCTGCATTGAGGTTGATCCACAGAGGATTAATTCCTGGAGGTGTACCGACCGCGTCCTGCATAGCCCGAAAAGTCTTTAGCGCCGTGTCATAGCTCGTCGCCTGTTTACGTTTGTAAACTTCGACTATGACATCGTCTTCAAGCCTGATCTGCATCGGCAATCGTTCGAAATCCTGGGCAAACAGCCAGCCCTGTTGAAAGATGTCCAGTACAACCCTCAGGATATCGTGATCATCCGCGTCGAGGTGATATTGCATCGGATTAGTGATCACCACATAATCTGATCGAATCAGTTCAGAGATCGGATAAAAGCCCGTAGAGTCAATCGTAGGAGTGTCCGCAGATATAATCTCTCGTGCGCCAACTGCCGAGCTGCGCTCCATTATGCGCATCGTGTGCCACAGATGATTGCCGCTTAAAAGGATCGAACTGGCGGCGAGGTATACGACGCTATCAGGTTCAGCCTCAGTTTGAAAGAAGCGCACCAGACCTTCCATCGCTTCATAATCATGCCTGATCAGCGGCGGGCTGTTGCGCGCAAACCATTCGCGACCTGCTGAGTTAGGAGTCGGTTCAGGAATCTCGATGAGGTCATAGCGTTTCGAGTACGAAACCGCGCCCATCATCACATCTTCAGGCGACAGACCAGCCCAGAAATTGAACGCGATAAAGGCTGTGAATATCAATAAACCCACCCCACGCTGCCAGTCTGCTAACCGATCAATCAGGAGCCACAAACACACTGCCAGGCCCAGAATGATGCCCAGTGTAAAGTGGGCGGTGTAATGAAATCCAAGCTGCTTGACGACAAGCACCCACTGAATCACCACATACAACTGAAAAACAATCAAGGCAAAGGCTGCCGGGCGTGCCAGCAGCTTTGTGCGCAGGCCGATGATAAGAGCCACTGTGATCGCGACAACCGCAAGGTATCCGTAGTGCGACACGAAGAACACCAGATTCTGCCCCACACCCCTTTCGTAAGAGACATACAACTGGTTGAAGTTTGTCGTCAGCAGGCGTCTTAAGAATGGCGCTCCCAAAAACGCCAGGAACACCAGCATGCTGATCCCCAGAAGGCCAACCCGCACGCCGCGTACAAGGACGCCGCGAACTGCTTCACGCGGCTGAAAACGGACCACTGGGAGCGCGTCCCACACAATCTGGACACCCATCACAAAAAAGATGGCAATCACGTCATAAAGAAAGTGCCTGCGGAAAAGAACCGCCAGGGCCATACCCATACCCATGACGACAAACTGCCATTTATGCCTCAACTGCCGATCATGGAGGTAAGCCAGGATACCCAGCCCAACCAGGGCAGCAGAACCAGAATCCGGGTATCCTCGCAAAGTGGGAAGCCAGGTGGCAGATACCAATAGACCGAGAAAAGCTGTTGACCAGAACACAAGCCGTGGCTGACCACGAATGAGTTTCACCGCCAGAGCGCCGCAGACCAGCAGATACGGAATCAAATAAAAACAAACAGAACTCAAAATATAGACCAGGCGCGAGTTCCCGAGGACCAACATAAAGAATGCCGGCAGCACAGCATGGTAATTGCTGTAGTCATACTCGCTTGAAAACCATAAGTCGCGCAGAAAGCGAATCGGATTTGTGACCGGGGCCTGTGGGAAACTTGCGAGGACACTGGCCTCGTAAGCAACCCGATCCTGATACTGTGCATAATCGTAAAAATAGATGTCGTTTTCATTCGATACGTAGTAGTAGGCAATCAGCGTAGCGATCGAAGCCAGGAGGACGATCAGGACCACATGGATGAAAATGTGGCGGCGAAACCAAGTCGCAGAATTATGCCCCGCAGTCACCGCAGGCTCCCCCTCAACCGGTGAACCCGTTGAAGATTGCAGAAAGCGTGCGATGCCATAGGCCGCAGCCACAATCATGCCTGATAACAGGAGTATAAACGCAATCAACCCGAAGACGGATTGAATATCGATGTCGAGGTTGCCCAGCGCGAATTGCCCGGCTGGTGGTTGCACATGAAGCACCAGAATAACAAGCAGCACACCCAATGGAATACCTGCGATAAGGAGGTCAAATCGTTGAAGTTTCGGCATAAGGTTGCTTAATGAAATCCTGTGGGTGATAGTCATTCGATCCTAATGAGACCAACTTACACGTACCTAAATACGCAGTTCACGGTCAGAAGCGTCCAGATGCACGCAACAATGCCTTAACTGCGCGCGCGTTTGTCAAGGCGCTGCCACGCCAGCAGCAGCATCCCGACCGCTATCATCAACCCAGTCAGGACGAACCAGCCTGCCAGCGGCCTGCCCCGCGGCCCGAATTCGAGCGGATCGACCCCCAGTACCGGTGCGGCACGGTCGGCTGGGAGAATCGGGTCCGTTATGACAGGAACCGGCGTCATCGAGGTCTGAAGCGGGCTGCGCGGGCGCAGGTGAGTCATCAACCAGCTTACCAGCCGGTGGGCCAGGACCATTGCAAAGATCCACTCCAGCGGTTCGATCAGAAATTTAAAGCGCGCATTTTCATCAATTTCGAACAGCGTCCCGGCCAGCGTGTTGTAGACCATAAAGAGCGCCAGTACCAGCATCACCCGGTCACGACGCAATAACCCAAGAAATGGTCCCCGGCCCCGCGAAGTCGTCCAGATGGCAGCCGCGAAGTAGGCGATCAGGCTGAGGGGCAAAAAGCCGTACTGAACCGAACACCAGGCCGGTTGTTTGAATAATCGCAGATTCAACGACTGCCACCAGGACGCGCCATACAATCCGTTTTCGTAGTAATCCACCAGTGCCGGGATATGCTCCCGGTTGATCACATGATGACGATAGGCGGTGGCCGGGCAGGAATACAGGTTATACGTCAGCAAGGCGCGCCTTAAGTAGCGCCGCGGATCGTGTGTCAGCAGTGCGATCGCGCTGCGCTGGTACACCTGGGCAATCGCGGGGATATTGATGTTGTGATAATTATTGCGGTTCAGCGACTCGACCGGTGAGTCGCGGTCGAAACCGTGATTCCGGTAGGACGAGGGATAGGTAAACGGCCCAAGTTCAACCACCAGGGGGTCGATCACGCCGGACACCGCCAGGACATCCAGTTCAGAAGGCGAATAATCCGACGAGACGACCCGCCACAGGTTCAGCCCGGTCCAACTGCTGGTCCCCCAGAAACCGAACTGAAGGGCGTTTTTCGTCGCCCAGCCAAACCCCAGCAGGCTGATGGCGCTGACAATTACCAGAGTCCGTTTCCAGCCCACCCCGCGCCACAGGACGGTCAGCCCGATACAGGCGATCAGAAACAGCGGGTGATACATGCTGCGCGTCAGCACCAGCAGATTAGCGCATAGGATGAACCCGTAGAGCATGGCGGGGCGCTCACTCGACAGACTTACGCACCAGACGCAGGCGACGATCCAGAACAGGCTGAGCACGGTGTACAGCATATAGGCTTCGAACAGAAAAAGCCCCGGGTTGAGGGTAATGCACAGTCCGCCCACCAAAGCGGCTGTGCGGCTGTGCGTGACGCGCCACAGGATCAGGTAGCTCATCCCACAGATGAGCGCCCCCAGCGCGATATTGGCGTAATGGATGGCTTCGAGGTACATGTCTGGAAAAAGGTGAATCCAGAGTGCGCCGTACAGGTTGTGCAGCGGCGGCTGCGCATGCAAATTCCAGATACTTTCCGCCAGGTGGGTGTTCAGATCGACGTACGGCAGATTCTGCCAGTAGGCATCCCAGTAGGTCAGCCCGTTCGGATTGGCGGTGATATTGACACCGGCCACCAACTTGAAGGCGACAGCGAGGATGCTGTGCAGGATGGGCAGGAGAAAAGGCAGGCGGCGATTCATGACTCGATTATAACCCGCGATGACACATCCAACGGTTAATGACGGTTGGCAGATCGGTGACTTCACAGGCGATCTGCTGTATAATAATCATGCTGTGCGTACACCGCTTTTTCAATGAGAGGATGTCGTTTTGTCGAAAGTAATGATTGTTGATGATGATCGGACGACTGTAAAACTGCTGCAAACGCTGCTGGAGCTGGATGGCTTCGTGGTCCAGGCAGCCGGGCGCGGGGCAGACGTCATGCCACAAGCCGAAGTTTTCCAGCCCGACATTTTTCTGATGGATTACCATCTGGCCGACACGGATGGTGTAGACATCATCCGCACGCTGCGAGCCAGCGAGCAGTTCGCCACGACCCCCATCATCATGACATCCGGCCTCGACGTTGAAGAAGAAGCCCTGAGTGCTGGCGCATCCGCCTTTCTTGTCAAACCCTTCGAACCTGAAGATTTACCGGGTCTCTTCAATCGTCTGATTGCAGGCTGAAACCCGGTCCCGAGGAGAGATAATCGTTCGTGGCATCCAGAAAAAAGACCGGGATGCAGTGGTATCGCGTGGATTTACACCTGCACACTCCCGCATCATCAGATTATCAAGAACCGACCATTTCGTATCTGGACATTTTACGAAAAGCCGAATTTCGCGGCCTGGATATTATCGCGTTCACCGACCATAACACCGTGGCCGGTTACGCCGCCATGCTGCAAGAAATCGACCAGTTGGGACACCTCGAAAGCCTGGGCCGTGCCCAACCCGACGAACTGCGCACCCTGGCGGAATACCGGCGGTTATTGGAAAAGGTACTGGTCCTGCCGGGCTTCGAATTTACGGCGACCTTCGGCTTTCATATTCTGGGCATCTTCAGCCCCGACACGCCCATTCGCCAGCTCGAGCATCTCCTGCTGAACCTGAATGTCCCCCTGGAGACACTCGATACCGGCTCCTCCAACGTGGGCGCTTCATCGGACGTCCTGACGGCTTATCGTGTCATTACCGAAGCAGGCGGCATCTGCATCGCGGCCCACGCCAACACCACGCACGGGGTTGCCATGCGCGGCCTCGATTTTGGTGGACAGACGCGCATCGCCTACACTCAGGACTCGCACCTGCACGCCCTGGAAGTGACGGACCTGACGAACAAAGGCCGGGGCAGCACCCAACGCTTTTTCTCCGGGACCAAACCGGAATACCCGCGACGGATGCGCTGTATTCAGGGGTCCGACGCGCACCGGCTCAATGTGGCCCCCGGCGGCGAAAAAAATAAGTACCTGGGGGTCGGCGATCGGGTGACCGAGGTCCTGATGGAGGAGCGTTCATTCGACTCGCTGCTAGGACTGTTCAAGAGCAGCGATTTCTCCCGCTCCAAGGCCTTTACCGGCAGCCCTAAACCCTACGATTATGTGGAAATCGCCCGCGAAGAAGGGCCGAGTGTCATTCAGGCGTTCCACGATTCCATGACCCGGCGCGGCGGACGTCTGTACAGCATTGTCGCCGACGTCTGCGCCTTTGCCAATGGGAATGGCGGCACGATCTATGTCGGCGTGACGGCAGACCGCGCGAACCCGCCGGTCGGTGTCGGCAAAGTCCAGGAAGCGATCGACACCCTGAACGAAGAAATCAGCCGGATGATTACTCCCGCGCTCGAAGTGGAGATCGATACCCTGGAAAGCCAGGGCAAACAGATCATTCGACTTCAGGTGTCTGCCGGGGATGACCGCCCCTATGCCATCGAAGATTACAAAATCTACGTGCGTGATGATGCGGAAACAAGCCTGGCCGTGCGCGATGAAATCGTCAGCCTGATCACCCAGGGTCAGGTCATCAGCAAGCCCACGACCGCGGACACGGAGGATCGCCCGGCGGAAACCGGCGAATCTTCGGCCCCACCGGTATCACCACCGCCTGACCTGCCCGACGGTGAGATCAGCCCGCCACGTGGCGGCGTCGAAATCATCGGCACCGAGCAGCGCAACAACATGCAGTATCACGTCCTGCGCGACCTGCGCAATGGCAATATCGTCAAAAACGTCACGCGCTCGTCTGCCCGCCGGTTGTGGCATTATGCCATCAGCCAGAAAGAGTCGAACCCGGTCAAACTCGATAAAGTCCAGTGGCAGGGTGACATCGGGTTATGGCGGCGCTATCAAAAAGCGGGTGAGGCACGCTACGATCTCGTCCAGCGCGGAAACGGCAACGTCCGCGTTTATTATGGCGTGACCGAGAGCGGCATGCACGGCCCCTGGCAGGCGTTTCTCGGGCCGGATGACGAGGAATAATCAGGTCTTGTCGTCTGGCCGGAAATGGCTGCGGCCAGTCACCGCAGCCCAGTAGATTCGATCGCGCACCGATTCCGCCGAAACCTCATAACGTTTGCGAAATTCGTCGTCCGGGGTGCTGTACGGTTCGCCCTCGCTGCCGATAATCAACCAATACCCTGCGGGAATATCCACCGGTTCCGGGCTTTCCAGCGACTGGACCGCTCGTGTCTCGCGCAGGCGCTGTGCCCACACCCCCAGATATTTATAATAGGGCTGGCATCCCAATGACAGCAGGTGTTTTTCCGGCACATTCGGCTTCCAACTGGCTTCGTCCCAGGGCCGATAGCTCTTGAAAAAGATGTCCCGACGCACCGGCCAATGATCGTACTCATCCGGGTTTTCATGATAGTCGCTGCCGGGGTTATAACAGATGAAATCGCCAACTTTGCCGGTGATGGTCTCCGTGGACAGGTCGATGTTCTTGGATTGGAATAACAGGCGGGCCATCACCAGCCGCTTGACCGGCTGATAATACTGGAAGCCCTCGGCTTTCAGTTCTTCATCGGTCCACTTACGCTGACGCAAAATGTTTGCGGTCATTCAGCACCATCCACCTTCCACTCGTCCACGCACCAGAAATCCCGGGGTGCTCCGTCATCGAGCAGCAGATTATGACACGCGACCACCCGTCGCCGGTTTCCTCACCAGGCGCTCGGACAGGCCCTTCAACCATGCGCTGTCCCTCATTCGGCTCAAAATTCGTGGAAACTGCCGCGCAGCCCCGTCGCCTGCCATATTTAGAGTATAGCATCGGACCGCATATTGCGTGCATAAATATAACGAGGATTACAGCGAGGAACTCAGAGCACTCGGCCCCGCAGCAGCAGCCAGATTTCTTGCAGAATTTCGTTGGGATGGCAGGGCTTGGTCAGAAAGGCACTCGCGCCAGCCTGGAACGCAATCTCGCGGGTATTCGTCGCCCCGGTAATGAACAGCAGGGGGATGTCACGGGTCCTGGGGTCAGCGCGCAGGTTCGTCACCAGTTTCAGGCCGTCGATGGTCAGCGGCTTGACGATGCAGCTGATGACGAGCGACACACGTTCCGTCTGGCAGAGGCGCAGGGCTTCGTTCGGGTCCCAGGTTTCAAGGAGTTTCATCCCAAAAGTCTGGGTCAGCAGCGTGCGATAATAGCGCCGTGACATGGCATGATCATCCGTAACCAGCAGCGGTTCTTCAGCGGTGAGCTTTTGCAGCGCCGCAATTTGCCAATCGGCCAGAACACCGCTGGCGGATGGGGAAGACGACTGGCGGATTGCAGGCTGCGAAGCCTTCTGGCTTTGATCGGTACCAAGAGTTGATCGAGTAGGCATTCAAATCACCTGCTGGCATGCCAACGGCTGAGACTTCTGTTATTATAGATCGAAAGTAAAAAATTTCCGAACACGACAAAACGCTCTGCGACTCACTTCATTATGGCAAAACTCACCCAACGGCTGGGTCTGCCCCGTTATGAGGCAGACGAACATTATAAACTGGCCCTTGCAGCCTTTGACAAGGGCGACTATGACCAGGCGGTCGATCATCTGAATAAGGCCATCGATCTGCTGCCGACCAAGCCGGAGTATTATGCGACGCGCGGCTATGTTTATCTGCGCGACGGCGTGCGTGAGAAAGCCGAAGCCGACTTCGACGCCGCGCTCAAGCGGCATGAATTCGAAATGCTTGCTCATTACGGGCGCGGTGTGCTGGCTTACAAGGATCGCAACTGGGAAGACGCCGAGACATTTTTCAGCCGCGCACTGGCGGTGGACCCGGAACGCGCCGAAACCCTGTATTACCTGGCCCTGGTCTATCACCGCCTGAAAAAGAACGCCGCCGCACTCGACCTGATGAAAAAGGCGCTCGAAAAATTCGAGACGCTCAATGACAAACGCCGCAGCGATGCCCGCCAGTGGCTGCGCGAACTGGAAAAACAGGCGGCCCATACGACACCGAATCCCCGGCCCCGACTGCCCCTGTAGACTGGAGATCAGCATGCCATTGGTGAAGCCGCCGCTCTTGCAGCCGGGTGACACGATTGCCGCCGTCTCACCCAGTTGGGGCGGCCCTGGCCTGTTCCCCGCCATTTACGAACGTGGTCTGCGCAACCTGAAGACCGTATTCGGGCTGCGTATAAGGGAGCTGGAATCGGCTCGTAGAGACCCGGATGAACTTTATCGCAACCCGAAGCTGCGCGCGGACGATCTCAACCGCGCCTTTGCCGACCCGGACGTCAAGGCGATTATTGCTTCCATCGGGGGTGACGACTCGGTCCGCATCCTGCAATATCTGGATACTGACCTCATTCGCGCCAACCCAAAAATCCTGATGGGCTATTCGGACGCGACCACCTATCTGACCACCATCCACCAGTTGGGTCTGGTCACCTTTCACGGCCCATCCATCATGGCCGGGCTTGCCCAGCTCGAAGCACTGCCTCCGGCGTTCACCCAGCACATCCGTGACCTGCTGATGACCCCGGTCGCATCCTACGACTACCGGCCCTATGGCCTCTATTCAGAAGGGTATCCCGACTGGTCCCACGCGGAAACCATCGGCCAGGTGAATCCGGTGCAGCCTGATCCAGCGGGGTGGGTCTGGGTCCAGGGAGCGGATACGACGGTGGACGGCCTGCTTTACGGCGGCTGCATCGAGGTGCTGGAGTTTGTGAAGCAGACTCCATTCTGGCCGGAAGACTCCTTCTGGGAAGATCGCATTCTGTTTCTCGAAATCTCAGAGGAATCGCCACCGCCGGTATGGGTAAAATACTGGCTGCGCAATTATGGCATCCAGGGCATCTTCGAGCGCGTGAAGGCCATCCTCGTGGGCAGGCCGCGTGGGTATACCCCGGAGCAAAAGCAGGGACTGGCGCAGATTCTTCAGGATGTGGTAGGGGTGGAATTCGGGCGGCCTGATCTGCCGATCGTCGCCAATATGGATTTTGGACACACCGACCCGCAGTGGATTTTGCCGCTCGGCGTCCGCGCCCAGTTGAACGGCCCGCAGCGCACTTTCCGCCTTATCGAGCGCTGCACCAGCGGCGGAAGCTAAGACCAGCCGCGTTCGATTTTGATATACTCGTAGGCCTCGGCCAGAATGCGAAACTTCTCCTCGGCCATAAACTTGGGCAGCGCACTCACATCCGGGTGCACGTTAAAGACCTGCCGCCGAAACGCCGTTTTGACCTCATCCTGCGTGGCATCCTGATGCACACCGAGCACGTCGTAGCTGTGTTCCAGCCGGGTCTTCTCGCTGCGCGGCAATCCGGCGGTGCCAGCGTTGGTTCGCCCATTAGTGCCTGTCCCTTCGGCTGGTCGGCGCGGCGGAGGCATATAAAACTGGCGGCGCTCCTGCTGCCAGAACGCAGTCGACCCGAAATGCGCCGTCAGCCAGTAGCCCTTCATCGCCCGCAGCCTGACCGCCATCCGTCCATAATGAAGGCGTTCCATGTGGACCTGCGGCCCATAGAGCGTTTCATAC
>JAIOHO010000066.1 GCA_019912905.1 Anaerolineae bacterium | reverse complement strand
GAGCACATCCAGTGGGACGTTCAACTCTTTGCGGTCGGTGCTTCCCCGATTGACCGGGATCATCCCATACAGGTTCACCATCCAGGCAAAGCGCGGGTCGAAGGGAATATCGCCGTTGCCGATAAATTCGACCGTCCAGGGCACATACAGCGCCATCATCACCACTTCGACCAGGGCGACATGATTGCCAACCAGAATCAGCGGTCCATGCTCCGGCAGATTTTCCAGGCCCGTCACCTGGGGCCGTGCAAACACGCGAATCAGGACGCGCCCCAGCAGGCGCAGCAGGAAGCGGATGAGCACCCGGCGGGGATAACGAATGGCAGGCGCTTCGGACATCGGGCATCAATCCTGATGTTCGAAGGTGATGTCGGTGCCAAAAGCCACCCGTTCGCCCGGATCGCCCTCAGCAGTCACATCGACATCGACGTACAGCCCTCCGGCCACGACAATGTCATCGGGATTATCACCCAATTGAAAGACCTCCACCCGCACCCGCGCCTGGGCATAGGCGTCGGGCGTGATCAGAAAGTCCTGTTGGGCGGCCTCACCGGTGAGTTCGAATGCCGCTTCCTGGGGAATGGCCGGTTCGCCGTTGATCATCGACAGGCGCGCCACCACGACCGGCAGATTGGTTTGTTCCCGCAAAGGGTGAAAGCCGACGATGACGTGGGTAGGCTGCCTGGCAACCAGGCGGTTAGGCATCACCAGCACCATGCGCCGGGTGAACTGCTCGACGGCAGCGTCAGGGTCTTCCTCCGCTTCGTCGTCGCCAAAATACTCGGCAATCTCCTCGGCCACCGCGCCCCCCTGATCGGTCAGGCGGTAAATCTGGTCGCCATCCATCACCACATAGCCTTTAGTGACCAGGCTGCGAATGGCTTTGCCGAAACCACGTTCCGACAGGCCGACCTCTTCGCAAATGTCGTCTACACCGGCCATGTGCATGTCGTGTTTGCTCAGATAGACGACGACTTCGACTGCGCTGGGAGGCAGCGCTCTCAGATGACTTGGTAAGTCCATATTCCGCACCGTTCGAAAGATCAGCTCACTTTAGATTGAGTATAGTCAGATTATGAGGACGTCACAACTGGGTCGGGATTGGGTGATTTGGCCCCCCAGGAAAGGTGGCGGTCAGGCATCTTTTCAAGGCTCTCCGGGATGCACGACCAGAATCGCCACCCGGCGCTAGACTATGGAGGGTTTCTGCGCCAGACAAGTCAGAGGGTCGGATAGGAGGGAGGCTAAACTGGCGTCAGAATGCGAACTCATCCCGAAGAATACCCATTGCAATGCCGTCCACATAATGCCCATTCAACCAGAGTTTCTGTCGAAATCGACCTTCTTCAATAAAGCCGCAGGCACGATAACAGCGCAAAGCGCGCTCATTTTCACTATGGGTCTGTAGGGAAACACGATTCAGGTTGCGCTGCTCAAACGCGTAAATGAGCAGTAAGCGCACCACTTCACGACCATAGCCTTTGCCCCAATAGTCCTTATTGCCGATTTCAATACCTAATTCACACGTGCGGGCAGTCGCCTGAATGTTGTGCAGTCCGCAGTGACCGATGTAATTGCCATCTGCCTCGATCGCAAAGGCGACCGAGTTGGGGTCGGGATGACTTACATTGTGATCGAAGTGGGCGTAAAGCCATTCAAGAGACGTGGGCCTGGGGGTGCCACCGTCCAGGAAAAAGAGTTCAGGATCATTTTCGGACCGCCATTGAATGTGCATATCTTCACGCCGGAGGGACCGGAGAAGAACTCTGTCACCTTTAATCACTGTAACCTCCACGACTTCTCAGGAGAGGGGATCGGGTACCAAGTCAATTAGCGATGTGACGAATTCATTTGGCGCTCGGCACCAGCTTCACAAAGCGCAGCGCCAGCTCATGATAAGGTTCAAGAATGTCTTTAAAGAGCCTGGATAGATTTTAACAGACCATCACAGGATGTCCAAAAAGAAAAGTAGTGGCGGCGCGGGAAAAAGAGCGTGCCCCGCCGGAGAGAGCGGAGCACGCCAAATGGGGGGAACAGGTGATTTCGTTTACAGGTTGGCGGCTTCGTTGCCCGGCTGAGTCGGTTGGGCTGGCTGGGCCGGAGCGCTGCCGTTGCCACGCGGACCAAAGAAGAAATGGGGCATCTCGCCGCCAAAATCGAACGGCATGTTGGGCATCATGTTTTGCAGGCTGACTTCGGCCAGGGTGACGTCGATCTGGCTGGTCTCACCGCTGCGCAGCACGTCCAGGGTGATGGTATCGCCCGCTTCATAAGCCAGCAGCCGGTCGCGTAGGGTGTGTTCGGCATCGACAGCGTCGCCATCGACCGCCGTCACGACATCATCGACCTGGAGGCCCGCCTCGGCTGCCGGGGAGTCCGCCAGCACGTCGGTAATCAGCGCGCCATCCGTCACCGTCAAGTCATGAGCGGCGGCGACATCGGCGTTCAGGTCCTGATACTGCACGCCCAGGCGGATGCTGCCAGGGGTCAGGTTGAACTGGCCGTTCGGCCCGCGGAACTCGAAGCCCCGCCCACCGAAATTATCCATGTCCCGTCCGAAGCCAAAGCCGAAGCGCCCCAGCGCCGACAGGTCCGCCGCATTCACCGTCAGGTCCATCGATTCGCCATCCCGCTCGACAGTCAGAGTGACGGTCGCATCCTCGGCCAGCCCGCTCAGATAATTGGCAAGGTCAGCCGGGGCGTAGCTTTCGCCGTCAATCGCGGTCACGACGTCGCCGCTCTGCAAGCCAGCTTCCGCCAGCGGGCTGGAGTCACTCAGCGACACCACCTGCCAGTTCTCGCCGTTATACATCACGACATCGCCCATCATTTCCGTCATCTGATTCATCACTGAACCGAGAGTCACACTGATGTCCTGTGCAGCCCCATCACGGGTGATGCTCACGGTCACATCGTCACCAGGTTTCAGATCGCGGATCGCTGCCGCGACATCCACAGGCTGTGCGACAGCCGTGCCGTTGATGGCGGTGATGACATCATCCACCATCAGGCCCGCGTCCGCCGCCGGAGAAGAGGCAACCACTTCGACGATGCTCACACCGCCATCGGTCGCTTGCAGGCGGACACCAAGATAGGGCTGTTCGAGGCCGGGATGCTGGCCCAGCATGGGGGGCTGCTGGTTGCGCATCGGGGGCAGCGCACGCAGGCCGCCCGACTGTGCCGGTTGAGCCGCCAGGGTTGCCGTCAGGTCCTGAGCCTCGCCATCCCGGGTGATGCTCAGGGTCACGTCGTCGCCGACCTTCAGCGCGCTCACGGTGTCGGCCAGGTTGTCCGCCGTCACCGCCTCGCCATTCACCGCAGTGATCACATCACCCACCTTGAGACCCGCATCGGCTGCCGGGCTGTTGCGGACCACGCGCATTACCAGCGCGCCGTGGTCGTCCGGGCCATAATTGATACCCAGGTAAGGCTGGCCGGTGGCCTCGGTGGTGCTCTGGGCGCTGACCACCGCCACGCCAGTCACGATCGTCATGACCGCCAGAATTGAAACAAGAATACGAATGAACCGGTTACGCATAGGTTGTTGCTCCACATTCTTTCACACATTCAGGGGACAGATGCGTCCACGAAACGAGCATAGGCAAAAAGTTTGTCCTTTTTGTAAACTCTGGCTGAGGGTTCAATGAGAACGGTTGAATCTGGCAAATATTTTCGGGTTCGGTTAACCTGCTGGTGTGGATTCGAGTCATTGAGGACGAAACCGGATGCAGACCTGCTCCGTCGTGATTCCAGCTTACAACAGTGAAGGCTCGCTGCGGCTGCTGATCGAACGACTGGCCGCAGCCCTGCCGCAGTTCGCCAGCGCCTATGAGGTGATTCTGGTCAACGACGCCAGCCGCGACCGCACCTGGGAGGTCATCAGCCAGCTAGCTGACGAATATGGCTGGGTCCAGGGCATCAACCTGATGCGCAACTACGGCCAGCATAATGCCCTGCTGTGCGGCATCCGCAGCGCGCGCTACGACCTGGTCATCACCATGGACGACGATTTGCAGCACCCACCCGAAGAACTGCCGCGCCTGATCGCCCTGCTCGACTCCGGTTACGACGTGGTCTATGGCACGCCCGCCGCCGAACAGCACGGCCTGCTGCGCGATCTGGCCTCGCAGGTCACCAAGCTGGCGCTGCAAAGTGCGATGGGCGTCGAAACCGCCCGCAAGGTGAGCGCCTTTCGTGTGTTTCGGACCCAGGTGCGCGATGCCTTTGCCAGCTACCAGGGGCCGTATGTGTCCATCGACGTGCTGCTGACCTGGGGCACGACGCGCTTTACGTCGCTGGCGGTCCGCCATGACCCGCGCACCATCGGCGTCTCCAATTACACCCTGCGTAAGCTCATCAATCACGCCCTCAACATGATGACCGGCTTCAGCGTCGTGCCGCTGCAACTGGCGAGTCTGCTGGGATTCGTGCTGGCCGCGTTCAGCGTGCTCGTGCTCATCTGGGTCATTGGCCGCTACGTTGTGGAAGGGACGCCGGTGGAGGGTTTTCCCTTTCTGGCGTCGATCATCGGCATCTTCTCCGGCGCACAACTGCTGGCACTGGGCATCATCGGCGAGTACCTGGCGCGGATGCATTTCCGCGTGATGGACAAACCCAGCTACGTGGTGCGCGAGTACCGGCTGACAGACGAGGAGCATTCGTAACCATGCGCGTCGCCCTCTTTTGCGCCACCCAGCGCGGCCATCAGTTTCTGTATGCCCTGCGCGCCCTGCTGCCGGATGCCGATCTGCTGGTGTTCAGCTTTGCCGAAGATTCCTGGGAGCCACGTTTTCTGGAAGATATTCGCCAGTTGACCCAGGCCAGCGGCGGGCAGTTTCACCAGGCCAAACAGGTCGGCGCGCCGCAGTACGCCGCACTCTGGGAGGCCGCGCCGGTTGACCTGATGTTTGCCGTAAGCTGGCGCTACATCATCCCGCCGCAGGTCTACCAGCGTGCCCGGTTGGGGGCCTACGTGTTTCACGATTCGCTGCTGCCGGAATATCGCGGTTTTGCGCCGACGGTCTGGGCGATCCGCAACGGCGAGGATCACACCGGGGTCACTCTGCTGGAGATGGCCGGGGATTACGACACCGGGGCGATTATCGGGCAGCAGCGCGTGCCCATCGGCCCGGACGAGACCATTGCCGACGTCATGCAGCGGGCCACCAGCAGCTACCTCGACCTGCTGGCGGCTTATCTCCCGGCGCTGGTGAGCGGCAGTCCGCCGCGCCGCGCGCAGGATGAAACGCAGGCCAGCTACACGGTCAAGCTGCTGCCGGACGATTTTCGCATCGACTGGAACTGGCCCACCGACCGTATTTACAACCTGATCCGCGCCGCCACGAAACCCTACGCCGGAGCCTTTACAACGCTGCGCGGCGAGAATTTGCGCATCTGGTCGGCCCGTCGGTTGACCCAGCCGCGCCGCTACGTGGGCCGGGTGCCGGGGCGTGTGGCCGAGATTCGCGCCGGGGAAGGCTCGATCGTGCTGACGGGCGACGGCGCGCTGCTGGTGACGCAGGTGCAGCTCGACAATGCCGAGTCTGCCCCGGTGGAGGCGGTGCTTCGGCGAATTTCCGACACATTAGGGAGGTGAGGTCATGACGGTGAATTTTCGGCCCGGTACGCTGGATGATTCCTATGCCCTCCATCAGGTCTTTCGCAGCGCCCTGATCGATCTCAACCAGCGCTTGGGCCTGCTGCCTGCAACCTGGGTCGATGAACCGGAACGGGCCGAAAAAAGCTGGCAGCGCTTTCGGTCCATGCTCGACCATCTGACGCGCACCGCCGATCATTTCTGGATCGCCGAGCAGGAGGGTGAGGCCGTCGGTTTTGCCCGTTCGATCCTGCGCGACGGCACCCGCGAACTGGCCGACTTTTTTGTGCTGCCGGGGCACCAGTCCGCCGGAGTGGGGCGCGAACTGCTGAAACGAGCCTTTCCCGCGGAAGGCGCGCAGCGGCGGATTATTATCGCCACCCAGGACTCGCGTGCCGTGGCCCGCTATCTGAAATCCGGGGTGTATCCGCGTTTCTCCGCCACGCACTTTGCGCGCCAGCCGCAGGCAGAGACTCTCGAAACCGACCTGACCTTTCAGCCGCTGACGCCCGATCATCTGCCCCATCTGGACGCGCTGGATTCAGAGGTCATCGGCTACCGGCGGACGGTGGATCATCGCTGGCTGATGTCGGACCGCGAGGGTTTTCTGGTATCGCGGGGGTCACAGCCGGTCGGCTATGGTTACGTCAGTGACCGCAGCGGGCCGTTCGCCCTGCTGGATGCGGCGGATTTCCCGTCAGTGCTGACCTATGCTGAAAATCGGTCCGCCGCCCAGGGACATGAGGAATTTGGCGTCGAAGTGCCTCTGCACAACCGCCCTGCCGTCGGCCATCTGCTCCGGCGCGGCTACCAGATGGAAGGCTTCTACGAGTTCTTTATGACCGATGTGCCCTTTGGCCGCTTTGAAAATTACATCCTGACCGGCCCGCCGCTGTTTACCTGACTGCTGAACTGCCCATGACCAGTCCCCTGCCGCTGAGCCAAAGCGATCCTCTCCAACTTCGTTCACTTTGACTCCCTTGCTGCCCTCCGCTCACCGCTTTTTTCACGAGCGCGACGATTCGTTCCTCGACTGCGGGCGTCCATTCCTTGAGTGCGAAGGCAGTCGGCCACATGGGACCGTCGTCGAGGTGTGCGACGTCGTTGAAGCCGAAGGTCGCGTAGCGGGCGTTGAACTTCTGCGCGCTCTGGAAGAAGCAGACGACCTTGCCATCCCGGGCATAGGCGGGCATCCCGTACCAGGTTTTCGGCCAGAGGTCGGGCGCGTTGGCGGTGATGATCGCATGGAGCCGCTCGGCCAGGGCGCGATCGGTGCCCTCCATTTCGGCGATCTTCGCCAGCAGGTCGCTTTCTCCGGCTTCCTTATTTTTATTTGCGCGGGCCTCCGCCTTCAGCTCTTTGGCGCGTTCCTTCATCGCGGCCTGTTCTTCGTCCGTGAATCCTTTGGCCTTCTTAGGGGCGCTCTTGCCTGAGGTCATGAGAATCTCCTTGTGTTTGAATTGCTGGATATGGCTTATCTGAATGTTCTATCCAAACGTCGAACGAGAAGCGATCAAAATGACAGGCGGAGAGACTTTCTCATCATTCGCTCATCATTCAACGATAATTTGCCACCCAATCAAACAGGTCGCTGACCCAGTCCTCCGGAGAATTCGCTCGCCAACCGGATGGCGCTTCATCACCTGGCGTATAATAACTGCCAGAGAGATCGATGGGTATACACACAATTTGGTTAGCACCCCTGGCACAAGGCATTACGCCAGTTGACTCGGATAAACCAGTTCAGTCAGTCGTTGGTGAAGCGCTCATCTTGTGTTGGAAAAACAGGGCAAGTCTGGATTCAGGAGCGAAAATATGGGCAATGAACCTGCCGTCCGAATCGCCATTTTATATCCCGGTGATTATGAAACACGACAAAGCGCGACGGTTGAGAACAATCGCTTCGCGCAGCTATTTCAGGCGCTGGCTGACCTGGGTGTCGATGCGCAACCCGCCGTCTATCATCCCGATTTCTGGCAGGAGGTATCCCAACAACTGCTGCAAGTTGACGGGGTGCTGGTCTGGGTGAATCCGATCCAGGACGGCCATGATCGCGCCGTGCTCGATTCGATGCTGAAAGACATTGCGGACAAAGGCATTTTCGTCAGCGCCCAACCCGATATTATCCTGAAGATGGGAACCAAGGAAGTTCTATATCAGACTCGCCATATGGGATGGGGCTGTGATACGCATCTGTTGAACAGTCTGGAACAAATGCGACAGGAATTGCCAGTCCGACTGGCGGCTGGCGCGGCACGCGTTCTCAAACAATATCGCGGCAACGGCGGATCGGGTGTGTGGAAAGTCGAATTGGCCGAACAACCTGCAACCGATACCGGTGTCGCCAACCCGGACCTCGATACACCGGTATGGGTCCGTCATGCTCAACGCGGAAGCACTGATGAAACGATGCCGCTTGCTGATTTTTTCAGACTGTGCGAGCCGTATTTTACCGATTCAGGCAGGATGATCGACCAGGCGTACCAATCGCGCCTGCCCGAAGGGATGATCCGCTGTTACCTCGCACAGGAGACAGTGGTCGGATTCGGCCATCAGGCGATCAATGCGCTCTATCCAACGCCTTCTGGCTCACATCCTGGTGAAGCTGTCCAGCCTGGACCCCGCCTGTACCATCCGCCGTCACTGCCGGAGTTTCAGCCTCTGAAGCGGAAGCTGGAACAGGAATGGGTCCCCGAACTCCAGCAAATCCTGGCGATACCCACTGACGACCTCCCGATCATCTGGGATGCGGATTTTCTGCTGGGTCCCAAAGATGCAAGCGGTGAAGACACCTATGTGCTGTGTGAAATCAACGTCAGCAGCGTCGCTCCCTATCCAGATTCAGCCGTGCTCCCGATGGCTCTAGCCGCTTTAGCACGCACGCAGGCCGCCCAATACAGACGTTAGCCTGACAAGGGGTCCGCGCTCCAGCCCAGAAATCGTGCGGGACTGGCATCACAATCCCTTCTATCAGGCAAGATTGACGAAACTCGGAAACCGCCTTACGACTCGTTTTTGTCGCCGCCGCGCAGCCGCTTGGTCAGCGCGCCGCCCATCAGCCCCGACATCAGCGACTCGGTGGTGGAGGGTGTGCGCGGCGTGCGGGGGTCGTCGTCCCACTTGTTGTTGTGGCGCTTGTTGATCCAGGCGCTGTACTGGTCCGCCGCGTCGGTCAGGACCGCTTCGAGCGCGCTGCGATCTTCCTCGGCCAGCACCTGACGCACGTTGGTTAACTGCTCGATCAGCAGGTCGAGTTGATTGACCAGGCTGTGACGGCTGTTCAGCCACAGATCGCGCAGGTCATCCGGGTGCGTGTCGAACAGGGCGTGGGTCAGGCGGCCAAAGGGCGGATTGGTCACGCGCTGGAGGTCGCTCCACCCGGCATTGTGACTCAGGGTATAGAAGCTCAGAACCCCCAGCAGCGTCGGCAGACCCAGCGTCGCCCCAATCAGGGCGTCATGTTCCATCGGGTCCATGAAGCGCACAGTCGCGCCCAGCAGAGTCGAGAAGTCGCTTGCCAGTTCAATTGCTTCGGGGATGCAGGCCGGACTGGGCATGAGCATCATGCTGCCCTTGTCGAACAGGTCGGCAGCGGCATGTTCGGTATCATCCAGCCCATCGTAGAGATAAGCCGGGTTGACCACCGGCGTCATGCTGATCATATGGGCGTCTTTGGAGAGATATTCTTTGGCCCATTGAACCGACGGCATCGCCAGCGGCGACAGGTCCATGACCACGCCGCCTGCCCGGATTCCGTCACCGATGGCCTGGTAGGTGCGGCGCACATCCGCATAGGGCAGTGCCAGGACGATGATGTCGCGGTTTTGCACGGCGTTGTACAGGTTGCGCGCCGACTTGCCGACTGCGCCGCGTTTCTCTGCCTCGGCCATCACCGCCGGGCGATCCTCGACGCCGAGAATTTCAAATACGTGGGGCGTGTTGCCCTTCTGATTATAGCGCTGAAGTGCCAGCCCAACGGACGCGCCCAGGCGTCCCAGGCCAATAATCGTAACGGTAATGGTTTGTGCCATAGGGGTTTCTAGCTGCTCGTTATCCGCTAAAGATCGAGGGTAAATTTAACATGCTTCACCAGATTCGCCATCTCTTTTACGCGTTACTCATCCTTCTTCCCTCAATTCGTATCGTCGGCGTCCCTTAACTGTTTTAGCAATTGAACGCAGGGATGATCGGCCCACCGGTCGAGTGGATCGGCGTGGTGCGCGATCAGCCAGACGGCGGTGGCACTGCCCCCGGCGGCGGCCACCTGATCGGCGCTCCAGGCCGGATGCTGGACGCTGAGGACGAAGGGGCGGCACAGCAGATTGCGCTCGCTGCCACTGCTCAGACGTGTGAACAGGCGCGGCAGAAAAGCCCGCACCAGCACGACCAGTGTCTTCTGCCACACCGGGAAAGGATAGCGCGACTTACCGGCATCGTGCAGCAGCGCGGCGACCGCCAGATCGGGAGAAATAGAACCCTGGGACTGGATCGTGCGTAATACCTTCAGGCTGTGAAGCTGCTCGCTGCGGCGCAGCGACCGGAAGACGTGCATCAGCGTCGGCGTCAGGAAGGCCGCAGCCAGGTCATCATCGACCGGCTGCGAAAACGCGAACAGGGCACGCAGGCCCTGCCGGATGCGATAGCTGGCGGTCATGCGGGTCAGCCGAGCAGCATGCGCGCGATCGTGAAGCTCGGCCCACTGATCAGGCGGCCCAGGAGGTTAAAACCGGTGAAGCTGAGCAGGATGAGCGCGAAGAACGCGTACTGGCTGTACATCCGCCACTGGTTGCTGCCCCAGATGCGCGCCTGTGCCGGCGGCAGCAGGGCATAAACAATGTGCCAGCCGTCGAGCGGGAAGAAGGGCAGCAGGTTGAACAGGAACAGGAGCACGTTGAAGTACACGATGATATACAGGATTTGCCCGACCGCTGACAGCGACGCGAACATACCGCTCGAACTATAGAGGACACTGGCAGGCAGAATCTTGAAAGCGATGCCGAAGACGATGGCGATGAGCAGGTTCGAAACCGGGCCAGCGGCCACAGCCGCCAGGAAACCCCAGCGCGGGTTGCGCATCCGGTGCGCGGCGATGGGCGCGGACCCGAGGATGCCGAAACCAATCAGCGCGAACATCAGCCAGCCGACCCAGTTGATGTGCACGAACGGGTTGAGCGTGAGGCGGCCCTGCTGAGCGGGAACCGGGTCACCCATCAGATAGGCGACGTAGTTATGCGCAAATTCATGAATCGTCATGCCGATGCCGACCGCCAGCAGCACGCCGATGAGATTTTCCAGGGTAGGATTGCCGAATAACAGCAAGGCGGACTCCCTTTCCTTGTGGATGCGAATTCTGAGGCCAGTATATCATGGGCCAGGTAGATTTATTATAGGTTTCAGGTAAATGGGTCATTAACGGGTGTCGAAGCCAGGAAAATTAAGGTATGATAAAGACGTCGAGGTGGGCAATGCTCGAAGTGGGTGTGGGTGACCGGGTGCAGATGCGCAAAGCGCACCCCTGCGGAAGTGATGTGTGGGTCATTTACCGCGTGGGGGCCGATATTGGAATGCGCTGCACCGGCTGTGACCGCCGGGTCTTGCTGGCGCGCAGTCTCTTTCAGAAACGGCTGAAGCGCATCCTCGACGCCAGCGAGATAGACGGAGGGCAATCTTGAAAAAGCGTGTATTAATCCTCATGTCCGATACCGGCGGCGGCCACCGGGCAGCAGCCGAAGCCATCCGCGATGCGCTCTATCTCGAACAGGGCAAGGACGCGGTCGCGGTCGAACTGGTGGATGTGTTTCGGGATTATTCCCCAGTTCCCCTCAAATATGTCCCTGAAATCTATCCGCGCTGGGTCAACCACAGCAAGACGTCCTGGGGCGTCAGCTACAATCTGTCCAACACGCGCGGGCGTGCGCGGATCGTTTCGACCACGCTGTATCATGCCATCGAAAATGGCCTGAAGCGCATGTTCCGCGAACACCCGGCAGATGTGATCGTCTGCGTCCATTCTCTGGTCGCGCGCCCGGCCATGAAAGCCCTGATGCTGCGGGCAACGCGCGCGCCGTTTGTGGTCGTGGTCACGGATCTGGTTTCGACCCATCACCTGTGGTATGAAAAACGGGCGGAACGCTGCCTGGTGCCGACCCGGGCGGCCTATGACACCGGGCTGGAAACCGGCCTTCAACCGGCGCAGATGCGCGTGACCGGGCTGCCAGTGCATCCTCATTTTGTGCGCAGCCTGACCAGCAAGTCCGAAGCGCGTCAGGCTCTGGGCTGGGACCCGACCCTGCCGGCGATTCTCCTGGTCGGCGGTGGTGATGGCATGGGGCCGGTGTACCGCACGGCGCGCGCCATCAACGAACGCCGGCTGAACTGCCAGCTCATCGTGATTGCCGGACGCAACGATGCCCTTCACCAGCAGCTCGAAACCTCGAATTGGAACCAGCCGACGCAAATCTATGGCTTCCGCAAGGATATGCCCGTCATCCTGGCCGCCACGGATATTCTCGTCACCAAGGCCGGTCCCGCGACCATTACCGAAGCCTGCATCGCCGGGGTGCCCATGATTCTGTATGATGCGATTCCCGGCCAGGAAACGGGCAATGTGGATTACGTCGTCTCCAACAAGGTCGGTGTCTTTGCCCCCACGCCCCAGGAAATCGGGGATGTGGTGACAGGCTGGCTGGCGGAAGGGCCGGAAAGCCTGCGCCAGCGCTCCGAGCGGACCCGCGCCCTCGGCCATCCAAATGCCGTGTTCGACATCGCCGAGGAAGTCTGGCATTATGCGCACATGGACGCTATTCCCACCGACCGGCTGACCCTGTGGAAAGGCATGACGAAGGCCACTCGCGCTTTCACCAAAGAACTGGATCTCTAGGCCGATCGCCATTGCCCAGTGTCCGGAAACGGCAGACGGGTTTTTCGTTGACGCCGGACAAACGCGCATCCACAGGTCTCAACCAATCATGACTCGGACCAGTCACCAGCGTGCAGGAACCGCCGCATGAAATATCGCGGCCTGATTTTTTTGGCCCTGGTCACGCTCATCTTCTTCCTGTCATACAGCATTCCGCCGCTCTATGCCGTCAACCAGCATACATACTATCCGCATGGCCTCTGGCTGTCCGGCGCAGATTACCTGGAATACGATTGGTACAGCCGCACCCAACCCGCACACCTGGCGTTTTCGCTGCTCATTGCCGGGTTGAACAAAGCCGGTTTACTCGCTGCCGGGTCCACGCTGATCGAAGTGCTGCTTTCACTCGCGCTGATTGGGGGCTGGTGGCTTCAGATTTATGCCGTCCTCACCGATCTCCATGAACAGAAGTTTACCTGGCCGCGGCCGCTGAGCCGACTCTTCCTGGCGAGCGTCATCCTGGGTGGGGTCATCGTGAGCTGGGTGCTGTGGTGGGAAATGTACTTCTGGATCCAAACCACTGGGTTTCGCCCCAGGCTGCATTTTTTCACGCTCACGGGCGGGTTTGCAGGCCAGTATATCTTTGGCGGTTATCTGCAACCTTCCGAATTCGGCATCCTGATGCTGCTGGGCGTCGGCCTGATTCATCTGCGCCGCCCGGCGTGGGCTGTGATCCTGTTTGCGATCGCGGCGACCTTCCAATTCAGCTATTTCATCCATGCCTCGATCATGGTGCTCATCGTGGTCGTGTGGCTGTATCGGACCGGGCAACGAACCCGTACCCTCCGTTCGGCCCTGCTCTACGCGGCGCTGACGCTGCCCACGTTTGTGTATGCCCTCAGTTTTTCGATTAACCAGCCGGAGGCGGCAGAAGCCG
>JAIOHO010000065.1 GCA_019912905.1 Anaerolineae bacterium | reverse complement strand
TGATCACGATGTCCGCGCCTTTGAGCGCCTCGACCCGATCCTGAGTCGCCACGACGGTCGCCGGGTAATGCCCCCGGTCCACGATCAGCTGCACGGCTTTGCGGGCGAATTCCAGCCGCTCGGCGTCGATGTCCACCAGGGCCAGCGTCGCGTCCTCCAGCAGCGGAAAGGTGAGGATGTCGCGCGTCAGGTTGCGCGTAAACACAGAACTCCCGGCACCAATAAACGCTATTTTGATCATGATGAGATTTCCTCTCCAAAAAATCCAGGTGGGCCTGCACCGACCCACCTGGAGAGTGTACCCCGCAGGGAGGTTTACATCTTCATACCACCGCCCATCATGGTATCCCCGCCCATCGTCGGCCCCATCGTCGCGCCGTTGCTATTCGCTTTGGGTTCGGTGAGGAAACCCTGAGCCGGGTTGATGCCGTGCAGCATCATGCCCTGCCCTCTTGACAGGTGGACCAGCTTGCTCGGCGGGTCTTGCGGGTCGCGCATCTGCACCAGCAGCGTGGTCCGCTCCTCGTTGCTGACGTTGACGCCGGAGCCGTGAATGGTCAGGTAGCTGAAGAAGAGCACGTCGCCGGGTTCCGCTGGGCACGTCACCGCCGATTCCAGCGGATAGTCTTCCAGCGGCAGATGATTGCCGTCGGCGGCGGTCGGCAGTGGGCCGAGTTTGTGGCTGCCGGGCACGACGCAGACGCAGCCCTTTTCCTCCGGCGCGCGGTCGAAGTGGATGATGGCGGCGATCATGCTGTGGTGGTCGTGCGGGAAGAAGGGGTAATCCTGATGCAGCGGAAACGGCGACCCCTTCTCCGGCGGTTTGATGAACAGCTTGGTATGATGGAGTTGGACGTTAGGCGTGCCGATGATGTCTGCCGCAGCCCCGGTCAGACGTTCATCGACGATCAGGCGGCTGAATATCGCCGAATAAAACTGGACATCGTGGCAGTGCTGCAACTTGGTCTGCACCGCCGTCAGTTGGCGCGCGCCGCCCCAGGTCGCGTCCACCGTCTCGGTCTGGTAGATACGCTCGATCAGGTCGTGGCCTTCCAGACGAAATGCAGCGGCCTCCTCTTTCGAGAACATCCCCTTAACCAGCAGATAGCCGTTGTCCTGGTAAAACTGAATCTGTTCAGGTGTCAACATCAAACAAGCCCCTTTCTCATGTTTAATTTAGGGACAGTGTATGCCGGTTCCGGCTTTGGGGACAGGGGATAACCGGGACAGGTTTGTTTGTAAACCGGACAAAATCAAAAGCGTATATAGAGGTGCAGCATACTACGCCCTCATCAAGAAAGACCTGCATACCCTCTCAGGCAACTATTATCCGGCAGCTGTAACCTTTTTCGTTGGACGTCCCAGAAGGGTGTCAATTTCGTCCATCTGTGCCTGCTTCAACAGCGGCAGTTGCAGCGCCTTACAGTTTTCCTCGACCTGCGCGACCGTGCGAAAGCCAGGAATGGGCAGCATCTGAGGGCTGCGCGTCAACAGCCAGGCCAGCGCCCCCTGCGCCAGCGTGCGTCCATCGCTTGTCAGAATCTGCCGGATCGCATCGACCTTGTTCAGCCATTCTGGGTTGGGCTTGCCATCCTTAAAATACTTCATCCAGTCCGGTGCATCTTCACCGCGCACGTCGTCCTTGTGCATTCTGGAACTGGCAGTGTACTTCCCGGTCAACAGGCCCATCGCCAGCGGCCCGCGATTGAGGCCGGCCAGATTGGCCTCCTCGATAAACGCGGTCATCGCCGGGTTATCGTCAATGACATTCATTTCGAGCTGAATAGCGGTGCAATCCGGTCGTTCTGCAAAAAACTGCGCCCGATCCACAAAATCCGTGCTCCAGCCATACGTGCGTATTTTCCCCGCCTGCACCAGTGCGTCCAGCGTATCGCGTACCTCGCCCGCCTCTTCGGCTGGCAGTTCGTTCCAGTGGAACTGATACAGGTCGATGTAATCTGTCTGCAACCGCCGCAACGAGGCTTCACACTGGCTGCGAATTTCATCCGGCTTGATTCGTTCACCAAAATATTCGCCAGTTTCTTCATCAAAATCATAAGCAAACTTCGTAGCAATTAACACCTGCTGGCGCTTACCTGCCAATGCCTGGCCGAGCAAGCGTTCGCTGCGCCCTTCGCCATAGCCATTGGCTGTGTCGTACAGCGTCACACCCAGATCAAACGCCCGCTGAATGCCCCGAATGGATTCATCGTCGTGGACATCCACCCATCCGCTGCCGCCAATTGCCCAGCAGCCCAGGCCCACCGCGCTGACCGGAATGCCGGATCGTCCTAATGTCCGCGTCATTGCTGTTGTGCTGCTCATCGCCATTTCCTCCCCTGTGCATGATAAGACAGGGTCACTCTACAACTTCGAGTGCGCTCGAAGTCAAGGGGTCCGGCGAAACCGGGCGCATTTCATTTTAGGGGTAGATTAGCTGCTACCGCGCCTGGAGTTCAAAACTCCAGGCTACTCAAGAGGGGAAGCCCGCTGAACTCGACTTTATCCATTTGGTGGACGAAAAAGGGCGGGCAATGTAAGCTGATTTCTT
>JAIOHO010000671.1 GCA_019912905.1 Anaerolineae bacterium | reverse complement strand
TCGCGCCCGGCGTGGTCATGACCGATCTGGTCCAGGCCGGCATCGACCAGGGCATCGTCTCCGAGGAAGCCTATAAAGGGCGCATCCCGATGGGCCAGCTTGGGGAACTGGACGACGTGGTCGAGGCCGTATTATTCCTGGCGAATGAGGCCGAGTCGTCGTTTATGACCGGCGAAGTGCTGCGGGTGGATGGGGGCTGGACGGCTTATCATCTGTTTGTTCCGTTCGACGAGGCATTTTGATCCTGACCGGAAAGGCACTACACTGGGTCCAGGAGGCAAGTCCATATGACCGAAAATTTACTCACGCTGAACGTCATCGGCCACCCGCTGGATCACCCGGAAGGGATGGCCTGGGGGCCGGATGGCAAAGCCTATGCGGGCGGCGAGGCCGGGCAGATTTACCGCATCGACCTGGAAGCGGATACCTGCCAGGTGTTCGCCAATACCGGTGGATTCGTCCTCGGCCTGGCGCACGACGCCGCCGGGAACGTCTTCGCCTGCGACCAGGGGCTGCGGTCGGTCGTGCGCGCCACGCCGGATGGCACCGTGACGACTTATTCGAGCGGCCACGCCGAGCAGCGCATGCGCGTGCCCAATTACCCGGTATTCGACCGGGCGGGCAACCTGTACGTCTCGGATTCCGGCGACTGGGGCGCGGGCAACGGTTGGATCTGGCGGATTGCACCGGGCGGCGACGCCGAAATCTGGGATACGCAGGCCAGCGGCTTCACCAACGGCATGTGCCTGGGGCCGGACGGCCAGTCGCTGTACGTGGTCGAGTCGACTCCCCCGCTGATCTCTCGCATCCCGATTCAGGCGGATGGCTCGGCAGGCAGCCGCGAGGTGGTGGTCGAACTGCCGCGCACCGTGCCGGATGGCGTCGCCTTCGATGCTGATGGCAGCCTGTACATTTCGCTGTATAACCCGAACATCATTTACCGCTATGATCCCGGCGGCCCGCTGACCGTGCTCTACGACGATTGGGAGCAGCTCATGCTGATCGCGCCGACCAATATCGCTTTTGGCGGCAGCGACCTGAAAACGCTGCTGATCGCCAACCTGTGCGGCTGGAATATCGTGACTGCGTCCATGCCGGTGGCCGGGCTGCCGGTGCAGTACCCGACCCTGGCCTGATCGACTCAGGACTGCGCCGCCTGGAACAATTCGATAATGATGCCGTTGGGGTCTTTCATGTACAGCGCCCACCCGCCAAGATTCGGGCCTTCATCGAGGTAGATTGGCTCGGAGATGAAGGTCAGGTGTTCGATGGTTTTCAGCCGTTCGTACAGCCCGCGCAGATCGTCCACCAGGTAGGCGATGTGGCTGCTGCCCGGATTGTTGGGGGTGGTGTCCTGCTGCTGGCCCTGCGGCTGCTGGTACTCGAAGAATTCGACGTGATGCTCCGTGCCCGGAATTCTGAGATACAGATCGCGCACGACGGCATCCGGGAAACCGATGATGTCGCGGAAATACTGGTTGGTGATGCGGGGCCGGGCGTGCAGGATTTCGAAGCCCAGCACGTCGCAGTAGAAGGCCCGCGCCGCGTCGAGATCGCGCACCGTATAGCTGGTGTGGTCTGCGCCGATGATTCCCATGATGTCTCCTTTGTGTGTTTGAATAGTTGAATGCTTGAGAGGATTATACCGTGAACGACCAGATTTGCCGTGTCCAGGAAGTGACTCTCGGACGAGCGGTGCGGGCGCTGCGAATCGAGAATGACCTGCTGGCGACCACCATCCTGCTGGATAAAGGCGCGGATATTTACGAGCTGATCTACAAGCCGAAGGCGCTCGACGTACTCTGGAAAAGTCCCTGGGGCCTGAAGGAGCCGGGCCGCGACCCGGCGGGGCACGCGCCCAACTCCGAAGAAGCCTGGCTGGAACATTACGCCGGGGGCTGGCAGGAATTATTCCCCAACGGCGGTGATGCCTGCGTCTATAAGGGCGTGGAATTGTGCTTTCACGGGGAAGCCTCGATGATCGCCTGGGATTACGAAGTGACTCAGGACGACGCCAAAGCGGTCGAGGTGCGGCTGCACGCTCGCCTGCGCCGCAGCCCGTTCAGCATCGAGCGCTGGATGCGGGTCGAAGCCGGGCGGCCTGTGCTGCGCCTGCGCGGTAAAGTGACCAATCATGGCGGCGAAGTCATGGACTACATGTGGAGCCATCACCCGGCCTTTGGCGCACCGTTTCTCAGCGGGGCCTGCCGCATCGACACCGGCGCACAGACACTGGTCGTGGACGATGCCTATGCCGGGACGCATAACCCCCTCAACCTGGGTGCGCGCAGCTCCTGGCCCCTGGCTCCCTCTGGCAGCGGCCTGCTCGACCTGTCGCGCGTGCCTGCCGCCCACCAGCGCCGCGACATCCTGGCCTATTTCACGGATTACGAAACCGGCTGGTATGCCCTTACCAACACGGAACTGGGCGTCGGTGTCGGGCTGGTCTGGCCCCAGGAGGTACTGCCGTATGCCTGGTTCTGGCAGGAAATGAACGCTTCGCCGGGCTTCCCCTTCTATCAGAACTGCTATGTGATGGCGATCGAACCGGCGACGAGTATCCCCGGCCAGGGGTTGGTGACGGTCATGCACAAGACCGGCGCGCACCGCACCCTGGCTCCCGGCGAATCGGCGGAGATGACGCTGCAAGCCGTGTTTTACGAATCGACCAGCGGGGTGGCGCACCTCAGTGAGGATGCCGCAGTCACGCTGAAGGCGTAACGGGCGTCGCGAATCAGGCCAGGCTGCCGATCAGCCAGACGATGCCCGCCACGACGACCAGCACGATCGAGCTGATGGGCGTGAAGGTGCACAGCGCCCGGTAGCCCAGGCTGTTCTTTTTCTTCGCCTTCGGATATGGAATCAGTGTCAGGACAGCAGCCACGACGATCAACACCGCGATCAAGGTTGCGGCACTCATAATAGGTTTCCCCCTCTAACGTGTGGACGTTCGTGTATCTTTACGTCCAGAGGGAAAGTCCGTCGCTGGCACCGGACGAATGTCATGCCGGAAACGTGACAGGGCTAATCTGGCGCTGCGCGTTCATTCCGCAAACTGCACGACGTAAGCTTTGGCGCTGGATTCGACGAAGCGGACGAGGCGCTCCCCTTCTTCGCCCAGCGCGGCGCGATCCGGCGCGGACAGCGGTTCAAAAGGCTCGATCGTCAGCGTGGCCGCGCCCTTCTGCTTCTCGATCTTCCAGGCCCCGCGCACGGAACCATCCACCAGAAACGTCGAGCGCACCCGCAGGCCCGGCAGATACACCTGTGAGCGGTAGGCATCATCGAGGATGCGCGTCCGGTCCTGATGCGCCAGCAGCAGATTGTCGTATTCCGGCAGGAAGCGCACCGGCGCAGGCGTCTCGGCGTCCGGCAGCGGCGCATCCGGCAGGTCGAGCAGCTCCCGCCCCCGCTCGTCGCGCAGGATTCGCAAATCCGGCTTCAGCGCGTTCAGCGCCTCTTTCAGCTTGTTCGCGCCGAACCATGTCTGGAAATCCGTCACTGTCGCCGGGCCGAAGGCCGCCAGATAGCGGAAGACCAACGCACGCAGGTCGGATTCGGTCGGGATCGGTTGGCCCAGCCAGGATTCGGCCAGCGCGAAATCGGGATTGCCGGGGTAGCTCCAGCCCGTCTGGATCGGGACCTGCACCAGCGGAATCTGCGTGCGCACCGTGTAGCGCATCGCCCCGACATCGCTGTCCGGCATGGCTTCGGTGAGCATGGCGCTGAGGTCGGCGAACGGGCGCGGCTTCTCCTTGAGGAAGGCATCCGCCGCCGCCAGCACCGCCGGGATGTCGATGGTTTGGTCGCGCCGCAGGGTAATCGACTCGAAGGCCCGGTCCAGCGCCAGTTGGATCGTCCCGCGCAGCCGCAGGTAATCCGCCGCCGTGAACAGGTGCAGCGTGGCGCGCATCAGAGTTGCTTTGACGATGACGCGCTGCTCGATGAACTGCGCCAGGTCCTCGCGCTGGAAATCCCGCAGCCGCGTCCACAGTCCGATGTAGGGCGACACCGCCAGCTGCGCCTGCAAGCCGACCAACTGCTCGACCGCCGCCGGGATGGGTATCTCGGCTCGTTCCAGCAGCATCTGGCGGGCCAGGGTCGCGCGGTTGAGGGCCTTCAGCGTGAGCCTTTGCTCTGGCATGTGGGTGTGCCTTTCTCATAGGGAGCGGTAGTCAGGGTAGTGGTTGCAAAGTAAGTGGTACTACAAAAAACGAATAAATCGGGTCACGTTTTCGTAGGGGCAAGACATCCCACAGGGAGGCTGCGCACTGACTTGCCCTCTTATGAAACCATAACACCACCACTTACCCTATCACCATGACCCCTTTCTCTATCGGTACTCCGAACCGGGAAAGGGGTGCTTGCATCCTCACTCGTAAAACTCTGGCGCTTTTTTGAGTGTTTCCCACTGCTCCGTGTCATGACCGAAAATCACCAGCCCGATATGCTCCCGTTCGACCAGATCAAGCAGTTTAATCGTACTGGCGCGGATCACTTCGGCGTCCGGGTTGCTCCCGTCGTCCTGCTCGTCACGGGTAAAGCCCTGGCCGAAGGGTACCGCGTCAATCGTCAATAAAATCGCCCCCGTTTTGGGCAGCCGCACCAGCACCGATTGATGTCCCGGCACATGCCCGCTCGTCTCAATCAGCTCCAGCCCCGGCAGCAGTTCCGTGTCCCCGTCCACCAGCCGAATGCGCTCC
>JAIOHO010000670.1 GCA_019912905.1 Anaerolineae bacterium | reverse complement strand
GAGCAGAAACTCCCCTACACTCGGGTCCAGCGTAAACCCATGAACGCCCTGCCCGGTACTGTAGACCAGCATGGTGCTCGACCCATAGATGACGTAGCCAGCGGCGACCAGTTTACTGGCCGACTGAAGCGCATCTTCCAGCGTGCCGCGTTCTCCGGGAGAAATCTTGCGGTGGATGGCGAAGATGGTGCCGATCGACACATTGACGTCGATATTGGAGGACCCATCGAGCGGGTCGAACAGCAGGATATATTTGCCGATTTCGAATTCCTCAGGGATGGGGATGAGATCGGCGCTTTCCTCCGATGCCATAGCGCACAGGCGGCCCGTGTGATCGTTCATCTGATAGATGAGGCGGTTGGCGAACAGGTCGAGCTTCTGCTGGCGCTCACCGTAAACGTTTTCGCCCGCTGTGGCTCCCAATATATCGACCAACCCGGCGCGCGTTGTTTCGCGTGCGATTAATTTGGCAGCCAGCGCGATGTCTTGCAGCAGCCCCGTGAACGCACCCGTCGCATGCGGGTACGCTTTCTGCTGGTCGAGGATATGACGCTCGATGGTCAGGATTTTCGCGCTGTGCATAACAAGCCCCCTGGTTTACAAAGATTTTGACCTGATGGTAGACCGGGGGACCTAAACGAGCAATAACACATCTCCCGAGTTTGGGCGTTGGTCATCCCCTAAAACGCAGGCAGCAGGACCGGCTGGCCGTTGATGTCGGCATACCAGTGCGGCAGCCAGCCCACCCCAAACAGCTCGACGTGAATATCCTTTTTAAAGGGCGTAATCACATGCTCCTGGAGATCGTTCGCGGCTCGTGCCCATTTGTCGTTGACTGCTTTAAGTTCCGCCTCGAAGCGCTGCTCCAGGTCATCCATTTCCTGATCCAGATCACGGATCACCTGGACGCTTTCCTGCAAGTCTTCTTCGGTCTGCCGGGTATAGCGCCGGGCGCGGCTGGTGCGCGACAGGGTGTAGGTCGTGCGACCGCGCAGAATGCTGAGAAAAGCCTCGCCTTTCGTAAACGTTTCCTCGCGCTTACGATCGGCCAGTTCTTTCTGCTCCGCGCTCAATTCACGCTCCTTCTTGTCGCGGCGTTCCTCCAGCCGGTCCATCGCCTTCTCGAACTGGGCCGTGACCTTGTCGATTTCGGCATCGCGCTGTTCGCGGGCGGCCTGGGCGCTCTGGGTAAAGAACGCACCCGACTCCGCCTGGGCATCGCCATACAGTTTGAGCGTCGGATTGTGCGGAATGATGAGGCGGGCCGTATTGTAAAGCACATCGGTCAGCTCCCGCTGGAGGGCGGTCAGCCGTTTCGAATCGGTCAGGCCAGGCGGCGGTTCGCCATAGATGGCATTCGCCAGCGGCTCGCTCGTCAGTTCGCGCACGTCCACCGGCTCTGCCAGATATTCTTCCCAGTGGATCAGGCCGGTTTTGTCCACATCCGGGATGCGGTAATGATAATGCTGGGCGGTGTAGGTGCCGGTCTTGCGATCCTGAAAGCGGACGGCGGCCTGGGCCATCAGCACGGGCCGGTAGGCCAGAACTGCGCCGGTGGCTGACTGCGCGGCAAAACCGGTGCGCTGCTGCCAGGCGGACAGGGCCTGGGTGCCGCTCATGCGGTAGGGCACAAAATACTGCTTGACGCTGGAAGGCAGCGACGGCTGGCCGCTCGAAAAGCCGTTCACGCGCGGCACACCGACCTGGGATGCAGCCGGGGCGAGGTTGGCAGGCGGCGCGCTCTGCGGCGGAAAATTGACGGGCGGAGCAGCCTGCGCGCCAAAATTCGGCATCGGGACGATCGGCGTTTGTCCTGGCAGCGTGGGCGGTGGTCCGGCCTGGGGACTCGCGCCTGGGACCGAAGGCGGAACCAGCGGCTGCGTATAGCCGCCCTGATGATGGTAGGCTACCTGGGCGGCCAGTTTCTGGGCCAGAGTCTGGCGCTGACCGGCCATCAATACAGCCACCTGCTGCCGGGTGAGCGGGCCGCGCAGATAACTCATCGCCCAGCGGGTATGCACAAGCACCGGTCCACCGGTATCGTGAACATTGTGCATGAGAAACACACGCGGTTCGATGTCGGCGATCAGGCGTCCGGCGGCATCGAGATTGAGACCGTTGTCTGCCGTTGCCAGCGACTCCAGCCCGGCCATCACCCGCTTCTGATCGTTTTGCGATTGCAGCCGCCCGATGAACCAGGTCCCGGCATTCGTCAGCCCTTTGTAATCCAGGTCACCAGGGTTCTGGGTCGCCAGGATCAACCCCAGCCCAAAGGCGCGCGCCTGCTTAAGCAAGCGCAAAATCGGGTCTTTGGTGGGTGGATTGCGCGGATAGGGCGGGAAGTAGCCGAACATCTCGTCAATATACAGCAGCGCGCGCAGGCTGGTCGTGCCGCTGAGGGTGCGCATCCAGCCCAGCAGATTTTCGAGGATCAGGGTGACGATAAACTGGCGTTCCGGCTCGGATAGATGCGCAATGTAGAAGATCGACACGCGCGGGCGGCCATTCGGCTGATACAGCAGATTTTGAATATCCAGCGATTCGCCCTGAATCCAGGACTGGAACGAGGGCGAGGCGATGATATTGTTCAGGCTGATCGCCAGCTTGTAACGATCTTTCTCCGGCATAAAATCGTCGATGGAGATCGCGCCGAGCTTATCGAAGGGCGGCTGCTGCACCTGACGGATGATTTCTTCCAGAGTCAGGTCGATGCCCTGCCGCCAGGACATCTCAAAGATGTTCGCCAGCAGCACATGTTCGCGGTCCTTGACCGGCTCGACGTTCAGGCCGATCAGCGCCAGCAGCGCCGTCACTGTGCCGTTGATCCGTTCGCGGTTAGCTTCCTCGTTCCCGGCCCAACCATCGCGTGGGGCGCGCAGCGAGGCCATAATGCTGATCGGCAGGCCCGTATCGGAACCGGGTGTATAGATGCTGTACTGAGCCGCCAGCTTCAGCCACTTAAGCCTATCCGGGACAATGCCCCAGTTCGCCAGCCCTTCGCGCCAGCGGCTGGCGGTATCCGCCGCAAACGAGGGCACATCCAGCCCGGCGCGGCGCGCGTCATCGACGTTCACCCAGGGCCGGAAGTCTTCGGGTTGGAGTTCGGGGAAGGTCAGCAGCAGGTTGGTGATGTCGCCTTTGGGGTCGATCACAATCGCCGGGATGTTGTCGAGTATGGCTTCTTCCAGCAGCGAGATACACAGGCCCGTTTTGCCACTGCCCGTCATACCAACTACCATCGCGTGCGTGGTCAGATCGCGCGAGTCGTAATAGACTACTTCGTCGGCCAGTCGGTGGCGAGCCGGGTCATATCGTCTGCCCAGGTAGAATGTCGTAGGCGCTTCAATAAAAGGCATAAACCGTCTCTCCCGCCTCAAATCCGCTTATTTGTTCTAGGTTACGGGTTATTATAACACACGGCAGTTCCATTATAAGACAAAACGTCCACGAAAGACGAACCGGGCCGATTGCGTCAGATCGATAAAATAGTGGAGTTTACTCATCATGATTCAGCGACAGTCCGTCATCACCTGCCCCGAGTGCGGATA
>JAIOHO010000669.1 GCA_019912905.1 Anaerolineae bacterium | reverse complement strand
CCGAGGTCCGGGTGTTGATGAGCATCCTGGAAATGGTCATCGACCGCGAACTGGACGAACTGCACCGTGAGGGTGTCCAGATCCGCCACATCGGGGAGTTGGATGGCATCCCGAAGGCCCTGCAAAAGAAGATTCAGCTTGCCAAGGAACTGACCCAAAATAATTCCCGGCTTATTCTGAACGTGGCACTCAATTACGGCGGACGTGACGAAATTGTGCGGGCCGTGCGCAATATCGTCCGCGATGGCATCCCCGCAGACCAGATCGATGAGGCCCTGATCAGCAGCTACATGTATACCAGTCCGCTGCCGGACCCGGACCTGATTATCCGCACCAGCGGTGAGATGCGCCTGAGCAATTTCCTGGTGTGGCAGGGGACGTACTCAGAGTATTATTTTGCGCCGACCTACTGGCCGGATTTCAACCGGGAAGAACTGCTGCGCGCACTGGTCGAATACAGCCAGCGCACGCGCCGCTTCGGAAAAACCGACGAACAGTTGGACAGCAGCCCTGACCGCTGAGCGGTTCACCGCCGGGTGAGCCGCTTTCCCCTCGAAAACAAGCTATAATCCCTAGTGGAAGACGTGAGTTCTGGAGGCTCTGGAGTTTGATGTTTAATGATATCAGCCAGGTGACGAACGGATTAAAGGAACAGCAGTATATCGCTACGGATGAGATCGCAACGGTCATGTTCCTGGCTACAAAGTTGGACAAACCGCTGTTGACCGAAGGTCCGGCGGGCGTGGGCAAGACCGAACTGGCGAAGGCCTGGGCCAAGGCCAGCGGCAAACCCCTGATCCGGTTGCAGTGTTATGAAGGGCTGGACGAGAGCAAGGCCCTCTACGAGTGGGAATATGCCAAGCAGATGCTGTATACGCAGCTGCTGCGCGATAAACTCAGCGACCTGCTCGCCACAGCGGGCAGCCTGAGTGATGCCGCAGACCGACTGGCCGCTGAAGAAGATGTCTTTTTCTCCGAGCGCTTCCTGCTGGCGCGCCCGCTGCTGCAAGCGATCACCTCCAATGAGCCGGTTGTCCTGCTCATCGACGAAATCGACCGCGCGGACGCCGAATTTGAGGCGTTTCTGCTCGAAGTCCTCAGCGATTTTCAGGTGTCTGTCCCGGAAATCGGCACGATTGTGGCACGCCATCAGCCGACCGTCGTGCTGACCAGCAACAACACCCGCGAGCTTTCCGAAGCGCTCAAACGGCGCTGCCTGTATCTGTTTATCGATTATCCTGATCACGAGTCGGAGCTGAATATCGTGCGGCTGCGCGTGCCGCAGCTCAACGCCCGCGTCGCGGAACAGGCGGTCGGGCTGGTGCAGAGCCTGCGCCAGTTGGACCTGAAGAAAAGCCCCAGCGTCTCGGAAACTATCGACTGGGCCAAAGCCCTGGTGCTGCTGAACGCGGACTCGCTCGATAAGCACACATTGGAAACCACGCTGACGGTCCTGCTCAAGCACGAGAGCGACGTGCAAAAGGCCCGCCGCGCGATTGGGAATGACGATTCGGGACGGCGGCCCCGCGGTTATGGCAACCGTCGCCCAGGGGGGCGAGACTGGAATTAGACTCTGTTCGCCATGAGCGAGAACAGAAAGGGGAGAGTATCGCACTCTCCCCGAAGCATGTTCTGAAAATGAGGTATCCTAAAAAATGCGGTCTTTATGACCCTTTCGACCCGGCAGTGCGCTTCAGCAGGGTGGAATAGCCAAAATAAATGGCGACGGAAAGCGCCGCGACAATGATGCTGTACAGGACAGCGCTCCCCAGGAAGTCGGTGATCGCGGTCCCAAGCTCGCGGGTTGCCGTATAAGGTGCGAGCAGGCTGACCAGGAAAGTCACCACCACCAGCACCACGAGGCCGTACCGGAACAGACGCAGGCGACCCTCAATGTCGGACTGATTAATCATGAGACACCTCCAAAGTGAATTAACCGGGCTTAAGGAGCTTACGGTAAATAAAGTGTAAGACCGTCTTTGCTCCAGAGTCAACTTAAGGTCCAGCCCACCGTCAAAGCTGTCAGGAATGATTAATCATCATATTACAAATATGACAAACGCCGCATATCTCGCCGCCCGACGGCGTCACGACCAGCTTTCTTCCAGGTCCGCCAGCAGCCACGCCAGGCTGGAGTCAAGGTCAGCCCGCAGCCGGACATGCCCCTCGTCGGTATTCTGATAGACGACGTAACGCAGGTGGCGGATGTCGAAGGGGACGCTTTCGGGACGGTCCGCCTGGGTCAGGATGATGGCGGGCTTGTTGAGGGTGTGGGCAATACCCAGTTCATAAAACACGTTATCGTTGCCGCCGGTAATGTCGGCAATCACCAACCGGCAGTTGTTCAGCGCGGCCCACACCTCCTCGATGATCGAACCCCGGCTTGATGCAAATTCATCCCCGCGCACACAGCGCAGGTTCCGATTTTCGACCATAGGCCGGATTACGCCGCGATACATGGGGTCGTACTCGGCGGCGAAAGGCATAATCACAAACACGTCGCTCTGAAACTGACTGGTCGTCAGCGGTTTGCCGAAGACCAGTTCACCTGGTTTAAGGCGCAGCGCCTCCTGATATTTCATGGCCTGCTGCGCCAGTTCCATCTGGTCGTGCTGCTGGAGCGCTGCCAGCCTGCGGTAAACGGACTCGGCGACCTGTTCGGCCAGGCGGTCCACATCGATCATGCGCTGCCACCAGCGCTGCCACCAACCCGCCGGGGGCGCTGCCTCAGCCCGGGCCGGACCAGTGTCTACTGCGGCCCAACCATCCAGCAGATCGGCCACCTGTTCGGAAAATTCGGCTTCGTCGGCAAACCGGCGCACCGGGCTTTCCTGCTCGACCCGCTGGAGGAAGGCTTTCTGAGCTTCGCGGTACATCGGGTTCTGGCCGATCGCCCGCTGGCGCAGGTCCTGAGCCAGATCGCTGTCCGGCTTCGGCGTCAGAATTCCAACCGGCTTGCCCAATTCATGCGCCGTCGCATATTCCACTTCCGCCAGCGACTGGCCGTCCAGATGGGCCGGTTCCCAGCCACGCCGATAGGCCATCACACCGATATAGGCATCCGCCGCCTGCATTTTCGAGCGCACGCGTCCGCGCAGGTCGGCGTCATCCTGTCGTTCGCGGGCATCCAGCATCACGGGCAGCAGGCCCGCACTGCCGATCTGATCGGTCAGCAGGCGGCGCACCTCCGCCAGTTCACTGCTGGTATCGCCAACGTATACGGAACGCGCCACGAAACCTCCCTGCGGGATCAACCGCCCATCATGCTGTCAATGACCATGGCACCGACGGCGTTGTCCAGTTCGTTCATCGGGATCTCGTCCAGCAGGCAGCGCGCGGCGGCCAGGACGAGTTCGGTCTCCTCTGGCGCAGATTCGGCAGCACTCTCAATCTCCTGCCACAGCAGCGGCTCCAGCTTCGGAGATCGGTCGAGCGCTTTCGCCAGGC
>JAIOHO010000668.1 GCA_019912905.1 Anaerolineae bacterium | reverse complement strand
GCGGGGCAGGCCGCGCGCCTTGGCCCAGCGCCCGTTTCCATCCATGATGATGGCAACATGTCTGGGCAGTCGATCCGGCAGCTTCAATTCCAAATTCCGATTATCAGGTGCCATTGCAAGCATAAACCGCTGCGGCCTGGCCCAGCCACCGGCCCGCCGCATCTCCTTTCTGAGTCTCGGTTGGCAGAGGGTTACACGTCCAGAATTTCCTGCTCTTTCGCCTTGCCCGCCTCTTCGATCTTGGCGATGTATTCGTCCGTCAGCTTTTGTACGCCCTCTAACCCCTGCTTTTTCTCGTCTTCCGAGATCATCTTTTCTTTTTCAAACTCGTCCAGGTCACTGTTGGCCGAGCGGCGGATATTGCGCATCGTCACGCGGGCCTCTTCCATGCGTTTGTGCAGGAATTTCACCAGCTCCTGACGGCGTTCGCGCGTCAGCGGCGGCATATTCAGGCGAATGACATCACCATCGGTGTTGGGGTTGACACCGATGTTGGCCTGCTGGATCGCTTTTTCGATGGCCTTGACAGCCGACTTGTCGTAAGGGCGGATCAGGACTTGCAGGGCTTCCGGTGTGGACAGGTTGGCGAGCTGGCGCAGTTCGGTTTCCTGCCCATAATAATCGACCTTGAGACGATCGACGAGCGCGGTGCTGGCTCGCCCGCCGCGGATTCCCTGGAGTTCTTCCTCGAAGAATGCCAGGGAATGTTTCATCTTGTCCTTCGTTTCAGAGAGTATGTCATTGATCATATGAAATTACCTTTTTACGCAGCAAAAACTACGGTTTACTCGGGGCCGTCACGTGACCCCAACCTTCCCAACCCCGTGCTTGCCAGGCGGTGTACAGGGCAATCGAACCGACGGTTGCCACGTTCAGGCTGGCAACCTGGCCGCGCATGGGCAGGGATAATAGCATATCACAGGTATCGCGTACCAGGCGGCGCATGCCTTCGCCTTCGCTGCCCAGCACCAGGCCGAGCGCAATGTTCAGGTCGGTGCGGTCAATCGGCGGCACCTCCGGCCCGATGTCCAGGCCGACCAGCCAGACATCGTGCGACTTGAGTTCCTTCATGACGTTGACCAGATTGTTAACCTGCATGACCTGAAGGTGTTCGATGGCCCCGGATGAGGCGTTGACCACCGCCGGAGTAACCGACACCGAGCGGCGTTCCGGCAGTACGACTCCGTGCAGGCCCACCGCATCGGCGACGCGCAGGAGGCTGCCAACATTCTGGGGATCTTTCAGCAGATCGAGCAGCAGGAAAAAGGGCTTCTCACCGCGTTTTGCAGCCAGAGCAAATGCATCCTCCAGGTTGACATACGGATATGGCCCGACGCGCAGGACGACGTTCTGATGATTGCCGCCCTCGGCCAGATCGTCAATGATGCGGCGCGGCACCCGGCGCACGTTCACGCTGCGCTTGGCGGCGAGTTCGGTGATTTCGGCGATGCGGCCTTTTTCGTCTGCGGATTCGACGAGGAGCAGCTGCTCAATCGAGCGCCGCCCCGCCCGCAGGGCCTCCATCACCGCCCAGTGACCATACAGAAATTCGGCCATGACTGTGTTACTCCGTCCGCCAGATCGTGCCGCCGGACCCATCTTCCAGGATCACCCCCAGCCCGGCCAATTCGTCGCGAATGCGGTCGCTTTCCGCGTAATTTTTCTGCGCCCGTGCCTGCGCCCGCAAGGTGATCAGCAGGTCGATCAAACCGGCTTCCCGCTGGCCGTTGCTGGCTCCTGCCGCGTCGGATGCGGGGATGATGCCGAGCACGGTCCCACCCAGTTCCGAATAGGTTTCGTGGATGGCGTTCAGCACCGGCAGCCCGATGGTCGAACCGCTGTTGAGCAGGGTATTGGTTTCACGCGTCAGTTCCTGAAGCACGGCCAGCGCCTTTGGCCCATTAAAGTCGTCGTCCATCGCGCCCTTAAAATCCGTCCGCGCTTTGTCCAGCCGTTCCTGGAAGGCATTGCCCTCGTCGTTTTCCGGCGCGCTGTTCATGCGCTGGCGAGTCTGGCGCACCGCGCCGTACAGCCGCTCCCAGCCCCCAGAAGCCGCCAGCAGCGATTCATCGTGAAAGTTCACCGGGTTGCTGTAATGCGCGCTGAGGATAAAGGTGCGGATGATTTCTGGCCGGTACTTTGCCAGCGCGTCTTTGACCGTGAAGAAGTTGCCCAGGCTCTTGGACATCTTGGTGGGGATACCCTCGGCATCGGGCACCATCAGGCTGCCCACCAGCATCCAGTAACGGGCGAAGGCGGCATCATTGGCGCATTCGCTCTGGGCAATCTCGTTTTCGTTGTGCGGGTAAATGTTGTCGATCCCGCCGCCGTGAATGTCGAAGGTCGGCCCCAGGTACTTGCGCGACATGGCCGAGCATTCGATATGCCAGCCGGGGAAACCCTCCCCCCAGGGGCTGTTCCAGCGCAGGATATGCTCCGGTTCCGCCTGCTTCCACAGGGCAAAGTCGGCGGGGTGGCGCTTTTCCGAACGGACTGCTTCACGGGTGCCCGCTTCCTGATCATCCAGGGTGCGGTTCGAAAGCTTGCCGTAATCTTCGTCTTTGGTCACGTCGAAATAGACGTCACCGTTGGCCTCGTAAGCATAGCCCTTGGCGATCAGCTCCTGAATCATCTCGATCTGTTCGGGGATATGGGCGCTGGCACGCGGCGAAATATCGGGCCGCTGGACCCCCAGGGCGTCCATATCGGCAAAGTAGCTGCGGGTATAGGTCTCGACAATCTGCATCGGCTTCGCCTGCATCTGGCGTGCCTTGCGCAGGATCTTATCTTCGCCGAACTCGGTGTCGGTCAGGTGCCCCACGTCGGTCAGATTCTGCACGTAGAGCACATCGTAGCCGCTGTAGCGCAGATAGCGCACCACCACGTCGAACGATACATACGTCTTGGCATGGCCCAGATGCGCATGGTCATAGACCGTTGGCCCACAGACATACATGTTGACATGACCTTCGTTCAGCGGCACGAAGGGTTGTTTTTCTCGTCCCAGCACATTGTAAATCTGCAACGCCATCGTCTGTCCCTCAATGTGGTCCCGTAATCGCCTTCATTTTAACGCAGATTGCAGCGATGGTGTAGCGCCGCTTCTTTACGCGCAGGCGCGCCGCTTACGAGTACGATACATAATATACACAGACGCAAGCTGAGATACTGAGATTCCTTCATGACCGATTCCGCTTCTCTTAAACCGTGGAAACTATGCGTGCTGGTCATCGTGCTGGCACTGCTACCGCGTGCGGCCATTGCCTTGCAGCCTATCCCTGTGCAGTTGGATAAGATGCTGCCGGATGATGCGTACTATTATTTCCTGACGGCGGAAAATATCCTGACAGGCGCTGGTCCATCGGTCGATGGGCTGAATATGAGTAATGGTTGGCATCCGCTGTGGATGCTGGTCAATCTGGGGATTTTTGCTCTGCCGACCTCGGACCCCAATACTCCGATTTATCTGATATTGCTGCTTGGCGCGCTGCTCGATAGCCTGGTGGCGGGTCTGCTCTTTCTGGGTGTTCGGCGCTTTTTAGGCAATGGGCCGGCACTCATTGGAGGCGGATTCTACGCAATCAACCATATGGTAATCTTCCAATCCGTTA
>JAIOHO010000064.1 GCA_019912905.1 Anaerolineae bacterium | reverse complement strand
CATGTCAAATGCACCAACTCCCTACACAATACCCGGTTTGTGCTTTTTCCTGCCACCGCTCTTGATGACGTGCTCGATGCCTTATGTTATGCCACTTGAATATGGATAAAGTCGAGTTCAGTGGATTGCAATTACAACATTCGTTCTGTCTGTTTCCGATCAATGGTTCCTTGTAACCGCCGGACACTGTATACGTAACATAAACAAACTGATCAATAATCACAAACTGATTCATTGCCACCTAATTGATTCTCTTGGCCTCGAAGCTACCCACCGTGATCCGATTCCATTTACTTATACCGATGATTTGGCATATTTGAGTGAGGAGTACCCCTTTGACTACGGAGTAATACCAATCAGTCTGTACTACAAGAAATTACTACAGAGCAATAATATTATTGCTCTGGATGAACAAGGTTGGAGAATACAGCCCAATACTGTAGATTTTTATTACCTTTTAGGCATTCCAGAAGAGCTTATTGAGTATGAGCCAGACTCAATAAGTCTTTTGCCAGTACTAATTTCTGTACAACAAGTTGATGAAAAACCTGCGGCTTTCAACGAGGTTGAAGCTGAAATCTTCTATGGCCGCATTGAATTGGGCGACCAACTAGATTCAATCAAGGGGATGAGCGGGGGGCCAATTTTTGCTTTTCATAGATTTGAAAATGGCGAGTTGAGATATTTTCTTACTGCGCTACAAAGTCGGTGGAATCGATACACAGGTGATATTGCTGCCTGTCCTGTAAAGCTTCTAGGTGATTTCTTAGAAACAATACTCCTCACTTATTCTGCGGATTCAGATGAATACAACACCTGATAACACTGTATCATTGGCCCATTTTGATCGGGGCAAAGTATTTTATCCCTTGATAATGCAATATCTGATTCAACTGCTTGGGCAAAAGGAGTTAATGATTCATGGATTAACGCAACTCTTTTCAGATCTTCAACAAATCATTGTAGTAAAGCCTGGTAGTGAACAAATTGACGATATGGACGACTTTCAAAAAAAACTGTCGAAGCTCTTAGGGCCACTTGAAATGGCTTCATCCATTCTGCCCCAACCATTAATTGTTCCTGTAGAAATGATTAGCCGAGACTTTGTAGAAAATCACAATTATTTGCTGGACTTCACACTTCTCTCCGCTGGGAATATGTTAATACTCGCTCATGAGCTATGTAAAGACAAACCAGCTCATGATACTGGCCCACTCTGGGAGTTTCTACGGCATTGTCGAAATGCAGCCGCTCATGGGAGCAAATTTGTGTTTAGAAATGACGAACCCAAAAGACAAGCCAAATGGAGATCATCTGAACTTTCTCGTGATTTACAAGGAGAAAACCTGTTCAAAAAAGTAGGAGGTAAAGGATTATTGCTACCAGCCGATCCTATTTATCTTCTTTGGGATATTGAGCAGGCATATCCAGATCTGGCCTAGAAACATCCCTCACGGCGTCGCGGTCGGCAGGGGCGGCGATTCGACAAAGGGCAGGTCCTCGCAGGCCCCGCCGAAAAACACCACGTCGCTGCTGACCCAGATGCCCGGCGACAACCGCCACCACACGACATCCCCTTCGCCCTCCGCGCGCGCATCCGGTCGAGCCGATTCCCCGGCGTACAGCGCCCCGACGATGGGATAATCACGGCCTGGCCCCTGGCGCAGACGGACCTCATTCCCCGCGGCAACCGTGCAGGGAGAATCGTCGATAATCCCTTCCAGCACCGGGCGATCCGGCGCGGCGGGCGTGGTGACGCCCATCAGGTTAAATTCCGGCTCGTCAATCCCCCGCGGCAGCAGCTCAAACGGCAGCGGGCGCATCTGCACGTAAGCGTCCTGCTCCGCCTTCCGGGGGTGAGTCAGAATGTGCGCCTCCGTGTCGTAGCGCACTTCGATCCGCCAGCCTGCCGCCGCGCTTTCCGTTTCCTCGCGCGAAGTCACCTGGGCGGTCCCTTCCAGCACGTGGACGCTGAGTTCGCGCGGAGCTTGCAGAAAGACGGTGCCATCCAGTTGAATGTCCACGCCGTTGGCCTGCACGCTCACCGGCTGCATAGTCTGGATCAGGATGCCGCTGGCCGGGGCATCGCTGCACGGGGCGGATTCCGCGCCGGACGTGAATTCGATGGCCTGCAAGGGGCTGTAGAATGTCTCTGGCGGCGTATCTGCCGCCGACACCACCGGCAGCGCATCGACATCGCCCTCCGGCAGCACCGACAGCGCGCTCACCCAACCCGAACCGCCGTCGGGCAGCGCCACCCGCAGCCATTCGATGAATTCCAGGCGGCCTGTCGCCGGAACGATGTCCCCGAAATTGAGCAATGCCACCACCTCGGCATCTTCTTCCGGCGCAGCGCGGACAATCAGCCCGACTTTTTCCACCACGCGCAGGTTGGCGAGCATCACGGGCGACTCGGCAGCACTGGCATTTTCGAGGGTCACGTCGCCCAGGACGATCATGGTCAGGGTCTGATCGGGCGCATTCGCCACCACATTCAGCACAGCGACGCCCCACTCCCCCGCGCCGGGGTTCATCGCGCCGGACGTCAGGGTTTGCAGGCCGGTGATCTTATGGCCTGGGCGGGTGAAACTGCCCTGCCCCAACGCGGAAACATCCAGCGGGCGGTTGCCAAAGCAGGCTTCGCCCGGCTGCACATCGGCGCATTCGAGCGCGGCGGCGGCATAGGCGGCCTGCACCAGCGCCGGGCAGAGTTCGGCCTGAGCCAGCAGCACCGTTGGCAGTAGCAGCAAACCGGCAATGAGGATAATGACTGTGCGCATCGTGCCCTCCTATCAGCCGCCTGATTATACCAGCCGCCAGACACGAAAACGCCCCGATTACTCAGGGCGTCGTCGTAGATAGTTGGGGTCAAGACGTCGCATTCGAGGTCTTGGGATTTTTTGTGTGGAATATGTTTCGATTAAACAGCGCTTCAGGCTGCCGGGCATGGGCCAGATGGCGGATTGCGGCCTCCGACCTTTGACGGAGAATAGGCCTGACCCACTATACATTTCCCAGAATGATGCTATATTGTGGGCAACATCATGATCTGAACCCATTGCATGAGAACAGGAACCAGGCATGTCGATCCGCATTCTGATCGTGGACGATCACGCGGTAGTCCGGCAGGGACTGCGCATGTTTCTCGATCTCGACGGCGAACTCGAAGTCATCGGCGAGGCAGAAAACGGCCAGCAGGCCGTCCAGATGGCGCATACGTTGCAGCCGGACGTCATCCTGATGGATTTGCTCATGCCAGTGATGAACGGCATCGAGGCGATCACGACCATCAAACAGGCACTTCCGGCCATCGAACTGATCGCCCTGACCAGCGTGCTGGATGACGGCTCGGTGGTGGGCGCGGTGCGGGCCGGGGCCACCGGTTATCTGCTGAAGGACACCAAAGCCGACGAGCTGATCCGCGCCATCAAAGCCGCCGCCGAAGGTCAGGTCCAGCTTTCCCCACAGGCCGCCGCCCGCCTGATGCGCGAGGTGCGCGCGCCGGACAGCCCGGAGTCCCTCACCGAACGCGAAACGGAAGTGCTGCGGCTGATCGGCCTGGGCAACTCCAACAAGGAGATCGCGCAGGCCCTGGTGATCGGCGAGAAGACGGTCAAGACACACGTCAGCAATATCCTCGCCAAGCTGGGCGTTTCCAGCCGGACCCAGGCGGCGCTACACGCAGTGCGCATCGGCCTGGTCGCAGACAGCGAATTGGGCTAGCCCGCCGAGACCATCGCTATGGCCGAAGGTGTCTATCGCTACGAAACGGACCTCCTCTACGCTGCCTCCAACCGGCTGACTCAGGCCAGCAATCCCGAAGAACTGCTGGAGGCCATCACCCTGTATGCGCGCGAATCCGGGGCGGTTTCGGCGCTGCTGTTCTACGTGCTCACCGATGCGCACGGCATCCCCGTCGAACTGGAAGCGATGGCACAGTGGTCGCTGGGCCGCGGCATCATCGCCGAAGTCGGGACGATTGCCAGGATCGACGAACTGGGCATGCAGGCACTGTACGATACCAACCAGGCTCGCCCGATTTTCGTCGAAAATACGGCGGATACCGAGAATCTGCCTGAACGGGCCAGCGCGCGCTATCACCTGGCTGGCATCGCCAGTTCGGTCATGCTGCTGCTGGCGAACAAAGACCGCTGGATCGGCGGGGTGTCGATCAACTGGGCCGAGCCACGCACCTTCGAGGACCGCGACCGGCGCATCTACACCGCCCTGTCGCAGTTGGCCGCGCCCATCATCGACTCGATTCAACTGCTGGACCAGACCCGCCGCCGCGCCGCCGAGATGGAAGCGGTCCACAATGAAATCGACCTGCTGTACAC
>JAIOHO010000667.1 GCA_019912905.1 Anaerolineae bacterium | reverse complement strand
CTCTACAATCAACCCCACCTTCTGAAGTACGGACAGTGCACGATAGATCGTCGAACGATCGATGGTCGGGTCCATATCCATGACGCGGGCGTGTATATCCGCCAGTGTCGCATGTCCCTGGCAAGCGCAGACCGCATCCAGAACGATCAAACGCTGGGGCGTCACGCGATAGCCTTTTTCGTGTAAGACTTGAATATAGTCACTGTTTTCATGGGTCATGATTCATCCCCATAGGCATCCCGAATTGCTGCACGCTGAAGCCGGTGAAGCAGGGTGGCGACATCCTTTGCGCTGCGTTCAGTACGATTCGTCAGCCACCAGTCAATCATCGAAAAGTATGCCCCAGCAATATAATTTGTCAGCATGTCGATGGCAAGCAGGGGTTCTCGATCCGGGTAAGCGCGGCGCAGGTTGCCCAGCAGATTGTCTGCCATCTGCCGCTGAATCCCTCGCTTAACCATGTCGATATGCCTCGCCCGCATGAGGGCAAAATAAATCTGTTTGTGATCCGCGAGTTCTTGCAGCAGGGCCTCCAGGTCATCTGGCGGGTTATCGCCCATCAGTTCATCAGTGCTCATAGCACGCAGCGTCAACTGTGAGGCAAAGTCGGCATGATGATCCAACATGAGATCATCTTTGCTTTCATAGTGCAAGTAAAAGGTTGTCCGCCCCAGGTTGGCACGCTCAGTGATGTCCTGAATCGTAACAGCATCATAGCCCTTCTCATCAACAAGTTGGATGAGCGCACTTCTGAGCAGCGCCCGCGTGCGCTGTACTCTGCGGTCAAGCAGTTCATCTGACATAACCTGCTCCAAAATGAACACTTTCTCTCTATTGTTCATTAGTGAACTTATCTCGGCAAGTGCTTGGTGACAGCCCTCGTCGATTACTCTATCGTAAGGAGTGCCTACTAATTGCGTCCAAGGAGCAGCTCATGCACAGTCACAAGGAAGTCCCGGATCATTCAGGCGGCACAGGTTTTTTAGTCAGACATCTGTTTTTATTGATCGTCGCCCTTGCCATTCTGTCCGTCTTATATGTTGAAGCACAGAACCTGACAGGCTTCGGTTGGGGTGTCGTACTCTTGCTGTTGGCCCATGTCGTCGCGATCATCGTCATCATGCACAGTGGACGCGCGCTGCTGCGCCGCCTGTTCCAGGCCATACACGGCCCATCAGACCACAGCCATTACCACGCACAGGAACTGGAAACCGAAGGCAGAATCATCAGTTGGGCGTGGTTCTATGATATTTTCACGCGCCTTATTTTCGCCAGCAGAGTGCAGACGATGATGAAAGCTGCGGTAAGCCTGGCGAAGATCCAACCGGGTGAGAAAGTGCTGGATGTAGGCTGTGGCACAGGAACCCTGGCAGTCCTGGCAAAACAGGGAGACGGGCGCACCGCGGAGCTTCACGGCATTGACGCTGCGCCAGAAATGATCGAACGGGCACGCCAGAAAGCCAAGACCGCCCATGTGGAGGTTGATTTCCAGCCAGGACTGGCAGAAGACATCCGTTTTGAAGACGACGCCTTCGATCTGGTAATGAACAGCTTCATGATGCACCACCTTACACCGGAATTACGGGAAAAGGCGCTGGCGGAGATTTATCGCGTGCTGAAACCTGGTGGTCGCCTCCTCATCGTGGATTTTGAGCCGCCCAAGCCCGGGTTATATAAGTCTTTTCTGACCCTCATCATCGGTGATATGACCTCGATCGACAACACCACACTGCTGCCCATCGTGCGATCCGCTGGTTTCCAGCAGGTCGAGATCGGCACTGTGAGCACGCTCGCGACTTACATATCGGGGGTCAAACTGCTCGCATAAGGCTTCGCCCATGAATCCGTGCCAGATAGTTGCGACTTTTCGCAACAGCGGATTCGGGGCGGTTTTTCTGCTACTGTGAAAGTGTGATTTTCTCTAGAGGAAACGCCACATGAGCCACACCCACAGCCATGACCATTCACACGATCATCATCATAACGATCGCCCCTCAGGAGCAATAAACCTCATTGGTGCGGCGCTGCACCTGCCCGGCTTTGGACATGACCACGATCACGGCTATACCTCGCTGGCAGCAGACAGTGCCCTGCACGACAACCAGCTCGGTATTCGCACGGTCTGGCTGGCACTGCTGGCCCTGGGGGTTACGACGGCGCTTCAGGTGGTGATCTATGCCGCCAGCGGCAGCGTTGCGCTGCTGGCCGATACCGTCCATAACCTGGGCGATGCGCTGAATTCGATTCCGCTGCTGGTCGCTTTCTACCTGGCCCGGCGGGCCGCCACGCGCCGTTATACCTATGGCTTTGGACGCGCCGAAGATGTCGCCGGTATCCTGATTGTGATCTCGATCGCCTTCAGCGCAGGTTACATTCTCATGGAGTCCTTCCAGAAACTCATCAATCCGCAGCCGCTCACGAACCTGCCCTGGGTGGCCGCCGCTGCGATTGTGGGTTTCATCGGCAATGAGTTGGTCGCGGTCATGCAAATCCGCGTGGGGCGGCAGATCGGTTCGGATGCGATGGTGGCCGATGGGCAGCACGCTCGAATTGATGGACTGACATCTCTGGCGGTTCTCGTCGCGGTCTTCGGCACACTGATCGGCCTGCCCATTCTGGACCCGATTGTCGGCATTTTCATTGCCATTGCCATCGTCGGTATTACCTGGAATGCCATTAAGTCCGTCTGGTACAGACTGATGGACGCGGTGGACCCTATGCTGGTGCAGATGGCTGAGCAGACCATCCTGAACCATGCTGAAGTCGAAAATGTGTCTCGTCTTCAACTGCACTGGGTGGGGCATCGTTTATACGGTGAGATCGTCATGTCAGTAGATGAAAGTATGTCATTCAGGGACATCATCGATTTGCAGCAACATGTTCATCATCATCTGGAGCATGCCCTGCCAAATCTGGCACATGTGACTATCCAGGTCTCTCCCCCCGTAGAAAGTGAATCATGAGCCGAGGTGCTTATTGTGCCTGGCCGCTGAAAAGAGCACGTGTGCCATCCTGACCTGCTCCCAATGTCCAGTCCACATTGAGTGAAAGTCGAGCCTGTTCTGCAAAGACAGCCGGAGCCAGATAACGCAGGCTGCTGTGCGGACGCCGATGATTGTACTCCTGCCGCCATTGTTCGATGCGCGCTTCCAGAAGATCGTAGGTCCATACCTCATTGGGACGACTGGCGCGGCGGAGCGTACCAGTTGAGTCACCAAAGCGCCGTTTTCCAGTTTTTCGACGAGGCAATTGCAGCCCTTCTTGTCGCCAGATGCGATCTACCCGCTTGCGATTGAGGCGAAATCCCTCGTGCCTGAGCATGGCAGCGATGATCCGGTAGCCATACATCGGCTGTTCATGCGCGTACTCCCGCATCAGTGCCACCGCCGCCGCTTCATCGGCACGCGGCTGGCTTCGATAGCGCGCCGTCGAGCGATGAATACCCACGAATTGGCAGACGTGACGTTGCGACAGCCCTCGTCCTGTCACCAACCGCTCGACCGCACCTCGTCACATTCGAGGGATTACCATTTTTTGAAACTATCTCCTTCAGCGTATCGATGTCCAGCGCCTGCTGCGCCGGCGATACACCGTTTGCTCGGCCACCCCATACTTCCGGCAGGCCTCTGCCACGCTGGTTCCTGTTTCGACTTCCTTCAGGAGGCGAATGATCTGTTCTTCTTTGGAGCGGGTTCCTTTGCTTGCCATGAAACTATCCTCCTGCTTCCACCTATTCCGATAGTCTCACTTTGCTTGGACCAGTTGATTGGGGTACAGATCAGAGGCGTTATCTTTAGGGATCAGCAGTCCATCCCACCGAGACGATAAGGCCACTCGTCGAATGGCTTTACAAATGTGGATGAACGCGTTACAATCGTTTCATGTAATCGATTTAATAGAGTAGTTTCCCTAAAGAATTGTTACTGAGGTTTTTTACGCAGTGCCAACGATTGCGGATGTAGCCAGGCTAGCAGGTGTCTCGACAGGCACAGTTTCGCGTGTGATGAATGGGGCGGACAATGTCCACCCCGATACACGCTCGAAGGTCAATCAGGCCATTGCAAAGCTCGGATATGAGCCGAATTTCCAGGCCCGCAGCCTGCGCAGCAAACGCACCGATATTATTGCCCTCGCGATCCCCGAATTATCAAATTATTTCTGGACTACCCTCGCACGCGGGGTCCAGGATGCGTCGCAGGCCAAAGGTTATCACGTCCTCATCTGCAACACCAATGGCCGATCGAGTACCTCACTCCGTTACCTTGAGTTGATGATCAACCGCGCCGATGGCCTGATCCTGAGCCGTCGCTCCGAGCGGGTCATCGTCACCCCGGACGAAGGCACCTCCTCCCAACGGCAAAAGCCAATCGTCTTCGTCGGCCAATCGCAAGCGGCGAGCTGGAACGTCGATAACGTTTACAGCGACTCGATTTCCGGCGCATTTTCGCTGACTCAGCATCTCATTCGCCTCGGTCACCAGAAGATTGCCATCATCACCGGGCGTCAGAGTTCGGCGAGCGCCAGCGATCGCGTGGCCGGTTACGGTATGGCACTGGCGGAGGCACGCTTACCGCTCGACCCGCAGCGGATTTGCTGGGGAGAATACGACCGGAAAACGGCAGAGCGGCTGACCGATGACTTGATGGAGCGCCTTCCCGATACCACCGGCATCTTTGCCGCCAATAACGAGATTGCTATCGGTGTGATTCGTGCCCTGGAAAAGCGTCAGCTTCCGGTGCCGCAGCAGGTGGCGGTCGTGTGCTTCGACGATTTTTATCCCGACTCGCGTTTTGCCACGATGATGACGGTCGCCAGCCAATCGCCCTATGACCTGGGGCTTAACGCCGCCCAGCTTCTGCTCAACCGTCTGAACTGTAATGAGCTTCTGCGGCCTCAGACCATTGTGCTGCCCCCGCGCCTGATCGTGCGCGAGTCGTGCGGCGGCGAATCGACCCCGATGGAGCCGGAGACCGCGTTTGACAATGTACGCGGCCATCTGATTCCCTCGCTGCCGGAGCGAACGATCCAGGCCCTGGCCGCAGCCGTAAGTCCGGTCATCAAGGTTGCGCTGCCGTCGAGCAATATTCCCCTGCTGCAAGGGGACAAGACTCAGATTGCCGCGCTCAGACAGGTGCTGCGTCGAGACGTAACCGATCCCTCAATAATCTTACATTTTGACTATGCCATCACCAGCCGGGCATTGTATCGCTACGTGTTGGAGCGTGAACCGGAAATCGAAGTTTACGGCGAAACAACCCTGATTGCGCCGGAGGACCAGATCGAATTCGCGCAGCGCAGCGGCCTCGCGGCGATCCCCTGTCGGTTTCCCTATCAGCCGAGTCTGGCTCACGAGGCGAATGACGGCGAACCGCCCCTGTTCGAATTCCCTTTATTTACCGATTTACTTGACTGCTTCGACCGCTACGTGCGCGCCGCTCGAAATACCAATGTGGGTATTGCCGCCGATTTTCGCTCCATCGTGGGCGATACACTGCGGATGGTCGACTCGCTCGGCGTA
>JAIOHO010000666.1 GCA_019912905.1 Anaerolineae bacterium | reverse complement strand
GGACGGGCTAAGTGTCGGGATCCCGACACTTAGCCCGTCCTTCTCAGCCTCCCGCCGCGCGATCTCGATCAGCCGTTCCGGGTCCCGATCGGCCAACTGCTGCATGCGCCGGACGCGGTACTGCGCCCAGCCCAGATCGTCGGCCCACTGCCAGACTTCATCCGGCAGCGTCAGCAGCGAGCGGTTCTCGCGCAGTTCGCTCTTGCTGGTGAAGCCCATCGCGTTGAGCAGGCGCTCCGTATTGCCGCGCGGCATCGGAAACTGGCCGCCATCCGCGACCTGACTGTAGAAGGACCGGTCCGACTCCCCCGGTTCGACCACCTCATGAAACGGGGTGAACTGCACCCCGCGCAGCGCATAGATATTCATCAGCAGCAGGGCGAACTGGCGCGCCTTGCCGATGGCGTTGAGGTCGTCGCGGACGTTGTTCTCGTGGGCCATGCGCCACACACTGGCCTGATCGACCGTGTAGGCCGGGATCTTCTGCCACTGGCTCTGCTCATCGGGGCGGCCTTCGGTGCCGTCGAAATAGGCATGCAGTAGATGATAGGCCAGCCAGCGGCGCTCCCCGGTTTCCAGCCGGTAGTTCGCCCCGGCATGCGCGACCGTGATCGGGTTGATCAGCCCATCGCGCCGGATGGTGGCCGCCAGATCGACGATCAAGCGGAAGCCAGCCTCCAGCGGACCGGGACTGGCGGGAGATGCTTCGTCCTCATCCTCGCCGCCGGAGCCGCCCAGGTAGGTGCCTTCCAGATAGGCCCCCAGGTCGAAATAACTGCGGGCCTGGCGTTCCTCTTCCGGGAGCTTCTCCAGGCGGGCGTAACGTTCGCGGGTGATGGCCGCGAACCATGCCTCGAACAAGGCCGCAATCTCTGCCGGGTCGCCCGCCCAGGCGTGCCGCACCTCGGACGGGATGATGCGGCGGGGTTGGGTCACATCCGGGTAAATCGAGAAAATATCGACCGGCGTCGCATCCCGGCGCAGCTCATCCAGGGCGGCGATGTCGCCGTACAGCTCCATATCGATTTCTTCTTTGGTCACCGGCTCGGGCAGGCTGCCAAACGCCTTGCTGAGTTTAGATCGGTCACGACGGGACATTCGATAGAGCCTCCTCTGCGCGGTCGACCAGCGTCCACGCATCCCGCGCCGCCTGTGAATCCGGCGCATAGCTGAAGGTCGGCCTGTAAGCACGGGCCGCCTCGCTCCAGATAATACGGTCATACAACGGCTTCCAGACCGTATCGCCAAAGGCATCGACGAGCTGCTGGAGCATTTCGGTATGCTCCAGTGTTTTATGCTTGTAGCGGGTGGGCACGATGCCGAACAATTCCACACCGCCCAGGCCCAGCTCCTGCTTCTTGTTGACAAAGCTGTCGCGGTGCAGCAGGCTCTCGCGCACGCCGTCGAAGGCCAGCATCTCGCACAGGGTCGGGATGATGATGCCGTCCGTGACCAGCGCTACCGAACCATGCAGCATCGACGGAGTCGGCGAGGTATCGACAATCACGATGTCGATCGCGCCTTCCAGCGGCATAAACTTGTCGCGGAACACCAGAATATTGTTGATGCTGTTAGCGATGTTGCGTGTCTCGACATTCGAGGGGATCAGGTACAGCTTGCCGCGCACCGGCTGATCGGGAATCTCATAAACTTCGGGGGAGATGGGCCGCAGCACCCGTTGATAGGGCGCGTTGCGCACCAGCAGGTCGTACAGGCCGGGTTCCTTCGCCAGCCCATACATGACCGTGGCATGACCCTGTGGATCGGCATCGACCAGCAGCACGCGGTAGCCCTTGATCGCAAGCCCGGCGGCCAGATGGGTAGCCACTGTGGTCTTACCAACCCCGCCTTTTTCATTAAGCAAAGTCACGACTTTCATGATGTTTTTCCTAATCCTGGAATGCGGCGCGGTAAGCGTACTCATAGCCGATAGGGGTCGGGTTGGGCCGCTTGCCGATCTCGGCCATCCCTTCGTCGCACAGCCGCTGAAGCAGCTCGATGTCATACGGCGTCAGGCGGCGTTTGCCCAGGTCCAGGGCAATCTCTTTGCGCTTCAGCCACTGGCCCGGTTTATTCTGCAAGACTTCCAGAATCTTCAGAGCCTGGTCGGTGATCGGCGGTGCGTTGTAATCCGGTTGGAGTGTTTTCATAGCCATAGGTTCATTTTGCATTATGCTTACATAACGGGAAATGTACCCCGGTTTGACACCCTGCGCAAGTTTTCGTTTTCGACCGGTTTTCGAGGGAAGAATCAGGGGCGTTTCGCGAAACGCCCCTGTGAGGGGGTCTATTCCTGAATGGGGATAAACCGCTCGAACCAGTCCATCACCGCGTCATTGTGCGCGCTGCGGCTGGCGACCGGCCCGTTGATCGACCCGGCATGAAAGCTGTCCGGCAGCCGCAGCATTTCCACGGTGCAGCCGTTGGCCTTGAGCACACTGTAAAACTGCTCGCCTTGCTCGGCAGGACAGCGGTAATCCTTTTCACCCTGGACCAGCAGAGTCGGCGTGGTGCAGCGGTGCGCGTAGGTAATCGGCGAACAGCGCGTATACACCTCGGGGATCTCATGCGGATGCCCGCCCAGTTGTTCGACCGCGAACCAGACGCCAATATCGCTGACGCCGTAGAAGCTGACCCAGTTGGTGACCGGGTTTTCCGGGATGGCAGCCTTAAACCGGTCGGTCTGTCCCACGATCCAGCACGACAGATTGCCGCCGCCGGATAAGCCGCAGACGCCCAGCCGGTCCGGGTCGGCCAGGCCGCGCGCGACGGCTTCATCGACCCCGCTCATCAAATCGTGATAATCGAGGTTGCCCCAATCGCCCTTGATAGCCGTCGAAAAGGCATTGCCATAGCCGGTCGAGGCCCGGTGATTGACGATCAGCACGCCGTAGCCTGCGCCCGACAGCATCTGGAAGTCGAACGAAAATATGTTCCCGAAGGCGCTGTGCGGCCCGCCGTGAATAT
>JAIOHO010000665.1 GCA_019912905.1 Anaerolineae bacterium | reverse complement strand
AGATTGTTCAGTGCGCGGCGGAGGCTGTAAATGTAGACCGGTGTGCCGACGTGGGCGATAATTTCGCTGACCGGCACTTCGTCGCAGTGGAGCATGCCCGCAGCATAATGGATGGACTCGTTGAGCATTCAGGCTTCTTTCAGGGCAATAAGTTCATACGCAGGCGCGGGCTGGCTGATGCCTTTCAAACGCAGCGGCTCCAGCGTGCGTACCTGACTGCGTGATTTTACCAGATCATAGGTCGTCTGGCTGATGTAAATCTGTCTGGGTCCTGCCGCTGCGCACAAGCGTCCGCCCAGGTTCATGACGCGTCCGATGGCCGTGAAGTCGGTGCGGATTGGCGGACCAATCTCGCCGGTAATCACCTCGCCGGAACTGATTCCCACCCCCATCGGCGGCAGTTCGCGTCTTTGCTCCGCCAGTTCCGCCGTCAACTGGCGGTGCACGGTCTGCATTTCCAGGGCGGCAGCGGCAGCGCGCTCGGCGTGATCGTGGAGATAGAGCGGCGAACCAAAGAGGCCGATGACTTCATCCCCGACAAATTTGTCCAGGGTGCCGCCATATTTAAAAATCGTGCTGGTCATCCTGCCCAGGAATAGGTTCAGCACCGTGACCAGTTCTTCCGGTTCGGTATGCTCCGCCCACTGCGTCGAACCGCGCAGGTCGGCGAACAGCACCGACAGCACAACCCGCTTGCCCGCCAGCATGTTGGCGGCGTTGGCGTGCTGCATGAAGTAATCGAGGACCTTCGGATCGACCGAGCGGCTGAGCAGGCTGCGCATCCGCCGCTGTTCCATGCGTTCGAAAATGGCGGTATCGACCTGGCTGGTGATGGCACTGAGCAGGCGGCGATCTTCACTGCTGAAGCCGCGTGGATGGCTGCTGTTGATGGCCCCGAAGACGCCGATAATCTGCTGGTTCAAAATGAGCGGCACGGCCACAATCGAGTGCGCCCTGCCGATGTCGATGTGATTGTCGTAGATCAGGGTCCCGCTTTCGAGTGCCTGCCGGGAGAATCGTTCGATGGTTGCGGCGTAATCCGGGGAAGTCAGCACCCCCTCGACCGTGGACGACTTGAGTTCGAGCGGTGATTCTTCCCGGTCGGTGTACAGCATGATGTAGCCTAATTCGCCGGACACGACGGCGCATAGTTCTTGCAGCACCTTCTGAAGCAGCCTGTCGAAATCGACTTCCTGATCGCGGATCTGGTCGATGCGGTAGATGACTTCGAGTTCGCGGTTGCGCTGGCTCAACTGCTGGTACACGCGGCTGTAGGCGACTGCCGAATCGATCTGGGCAGCCATCTCCCCAAGCAGTCGATGGTCGCTGCTGCGAAACGGCTTATCCCGCCCGATCACGATTCCACCCAGGCGGCTCGACGAAACGATGAGCGGCGCAGCCAGCAGATGAAGGTTCTCGTAATCGGCTGGTGCGGCCAGTGCTTGCGGGGCGGTCAGCGCGTTGACCTGGCTGCTGATGGAGTCCAGTGTTTCAGCAGGCAGGGTGTACTTGTCCACGACCCCGCGCACGATCATCTCGCCGCTGTCGCTGAGGCTGAGAAGGATCATGCACAATTCCGCCTGAAAGTATTTCAGGAGAATGCTGGTGACGCCGCTGATCAGGTCTGTTTCCTGAGGCGTATAATCGCGCAGTCGGTCGATCTCGTGAATAGCTTCCAGTTCGCGGTTGCGCTGGCGATATTTCCAGATAATCCGCGCCTGAATAACAGCGGAATCCACCTGGGATTCGGCAACGGCCAGCAGTTGGCGATCCTGCTCGTCGAAAGGCTGCTGCGGGCGGCTCAGGATAATCGCCCCCAACCGCTCATGGTTCAGTACGATGGGCGCGGCCAGCAGGCTGGCATGGGGCGGTTGATCCAGCAGACTCCAGCCATCCAGGGTCAGTGCCTGGGAACCCAACCGCACCACCTGTTCGGCATCGAGACCGATGTGTGCCACACATTCCAGAGATTCGTCGGCGGCACTGAGCAGCATAATTCCGCATCCTCTGGCGTTAAAATGCTCGATCAACAGCGCGCTTATGGCTGCGAACATCGCGCCGGGGTCTTCGTGGTCATCGTAGGTATCACGGACGGCGTCCAGTGCCTGGATCAACTGGAGCTGGCGTAGGGTTTGTGGGTGATCCATTGCTGTGGTTTCTCCTTGTCCTGTACTAATCATACGGAATTTTGCTAAACTAAGCATGTGGATAAAGAGCATTGTGCCGGGCACAAAGGCGCGGTATGCTGTTAGCGTCAAATTTGTACTGAGGAAAGCGCCCGTGGTAGTCGAAAAAACGGACCAGGCAGATACGAAACTGGCGACCGAGTATGAAATCCTCCGCCGCCGCGAGTATGAACTTATTACGAGTCTGCTCGATGTGCTGCCGCGTGTCGATAATCTGGCGGAGGCTCAACTGGTCCAGATGCGGGATGCGCTCTTCCACGCCGATAACCCCTATCTGATGGTGTTTGTAGGGCCGTTTAGCTCCGGCAAATCCAGCCTCGTGAACGCCTTGATGGGCAAATCGGACCTGATGCCCGTTGGTGTCACCCCGACCACCGATCACATCAGTATTTTGCGCTGGGGAGAGGACCCGGACCGCATCAGCTCTGGCACGGGAGTCGAGTCGGTCTTTTATCCGTCTGCGCTGCTGAAGAAAGTCAGCCTGGTCGATACACCCGGGCTGGAATCGGTTTTCCAGAAACACGAGGAAACCACGCAAAAGTTTCTGCATCGCAGCGATGTGGTATTTCTGGTCATGCTGGCGACTCAGGCGATGACGGCTCGTAACCTGGAGTATTTGCAGCGCCTGAAAGAATATGGCACCAAGGTCATTATTCTCATTAATCAGGTCGATCTGCTGACACCGAGCGAGGTTGAGGCGGTGTACGATTACGTGCGTTCCGAAGCCAAGTCGCGCCTGGGGGCCGAGCCGGATGTCTGGCTGGTATCCGCCAAAAAGGGCCTTCAGGCGCAGCGCGGTGGCACGCTCGATGAAACGCTGTGGCAGGAGAGCGGCCTGGATAAAATCGTCCACTACATCAATCAACAGCTTGGCGATGTGGACCGCCTGCGCCAGAAACTGCGCACGCCGCTGCAAATTACGCAAAACGTCACCCAGGCAGCACTGGTTTCTGTCCAGAAAAACCAGTCTGCGCTCGACCAGTATCAGAATATCGCTGATAACATCGAGCAGCAGCTTGTCGCCCAGAGGCGCGAACAGGACAAGGTGACCCGGAAGATTGCCGATGACATCAGCACGAAGTTCGGCGAAGCGGCTATCAACGGCTCGGACGCCATCCGCGAATCGTTTGCGTTCTCCAGGGCACTTGGGTCGCTCTGGCGCGGTTTGTTCGAGCTGCTCAGCCTGTCCGACGTACTGCGTCGCGGGCGCGGCGGTGTGTCGTATACCCAGCAGGCATTTGAGCGTCACAGAGCATTCGAGCCTCTCGGTGAGCTTCCGACTATCGTGGACAAACTTGGGCCACGGCTGGAAGGGAAGGACGTTCAGGACGTCGATGATCTGGTGAAATATGCCCAGCGGGAAATTAAAGGGCTGCCTGCCTCGATCCGTCAGAAGGTCATCGGCGAAGTGCGTGCACCCTCCCAGTATGACCGGCGGGCGCTCCAGGCGGTGCGGGCACCGCTTGAGGTCATCGAAAATGACGCGCGAGTGGTTGAGACGGATAAGCTCGACCGCATTTTGCGTAATACGACCTTATACCTGGTGGTCTACGAGATTCTGCTGCTGCTCACCGGCCTGTTTGCCAGCCAACTGGTCAACCAGACGGATTCTCTGATCGCCCTGATTATCGTGGTGCTGGGGCTTGCGGTACTGGGTCTGGTGTGGATTCCGGTGCGGGGGCGCATGGTGGAGACCGCGTATACGAACCGGATGCTGGCCCTGCAAAAACAGTATATCGACACATTAACTGAGGCGGCTGATAAGCAGTTAGCTTACAGTATGCAGCTGCGCCGCGATGCCATTGCCCCGCTGACCCGCCTGATCGAAGCGCAGACGACCATTCAAACCGAACAGCTTGCAAAGCTTCAAGCTGCCGAACACGAGCTGGCGGCCATCGAATCGTCACTCACGGCGCTGGGCAAGAAGAATATCCTGGGATTGTAAATGATGAATCAAGTGCAGGTAAATCACTCTATGGCGCTGGAAGGCCCGCTGGCAGCGCTGCGTGAATCCGAGATTCGGATGCTGGCGGACGTCGCCGCGACCCTGGCGGAAATGGGCGAACAGACCGAAGGTGACCGGCGGCGCTTACAGGAAATCGCGCAGGATTTGCGTGAAGCGTTTTTTATGGTGGTCATCATCGGGGAATTTAACGCCGGGAAATCGACGTTTGTGAACGCCCTGTTGGGTGAAGAACTGCTGCCGATGGGCATCACGCCGACCACGGAGACAATCGAACTGATTCGCTACAGCGACAGCCCTAACCGCAAGCCCACGATGAGTCAGCCCGGGCTGCGCGAGTGGGTGCATCCTAACACAGGCGCTCAGGGCGTCGCCATCGTCGATACCCCTGGGACCGGGTCCGTCTTCCAGAAGCATGAGCGCATCGCTAAGGAATTTCTGCATCGCAGCGACCTGGTGATTTTTGTGATTTCAGCCAAACGCGCGTTTGCAGAAACCGAAAGGCTCTACCTTGAACTGGCGCAGAATTACGGCAAAAAGATCATCCTGGTCGTCAATCAGGTGGATCTGCTGGAACCCGGCGAACAGGCCGAAGTGCGGCGCTTTATCGAGCGGCAGGCTGAAGAACTGCTCGACCTGCGCCCGCTGATCTTTATGGTATCGGCTCGCAAAAGCCTGGCCGCCGCCCAGAGCGGGGCAGGGACGCCCACGGATGAAGGCGGCATCGGTGCGGTGCGGGCGCATCTGCGCGGGGTCTTCAGCGAAGCGCCCCCCGCCAAACAGAAGCTGCTGTCGCAGTTGGATATGGCTGAACGGGTCGTCCGTAATGCGCTGGCGCATATCCAGGGACGTGCGGATCTGGTCAGCGAAGACACTGGCAAGGTGCGCGATGTCCAGAAGGAACTCGAACAGCAGGCGATTGGCCTGGATACCCAGTTGAGCGAGGCGCGGGCCGAGATTGACCGTATTTTCGAGGGCATTCGCCAGCGTGGGATGACGTTTGTCGATACCCATCTTTCGATTCGGAAAATTGGCCGGGTGCCCAAGCGCGAAACGCTTCAGTCTGACTTTCAGGAGCAGGTGATTGGACGCACAGTGCGCGACATCGACGACGCGACCGGCGTGTACATCAATGCGGTGGTGGACCAGAGCCGTCTCTACTGGCGCAGCATCATCGACCGTCTGAACCAGTTGGC